>JABDJT010000580.1 GCA_013003335.1 Verrucomicrobiales bacterium
GGTGAAGGCATACCCGACGTTCCGTCCGGACAAAGCGATGGCGGTAAACGAACCCGAAAGCTTTGCCGAGTGGATCACGAAACTCAGCCAGGTTTCCGACCTCAGAATTGATTCATTTGCCGATTTCAAAAACGCGATCCGTGCGCGGCATGATTTTTTCCACGAGCAGGGTGGGCGCCTTTCCGATCACGGATTGAATCACTGCTTTTCGGAATTTTGCACGGACGACGAAGCTGCTTCGATTTTTGAAAAAGCCCGAGCCGGAACAGCGGCGACGGATGAAGAATTCCGAAAATTCGCGACAAGCCTGATGCTGTTTTTTGGCGACCTGGATGCGGAAAAATGCTGGACGAAGCAACTCCATGTCGGGGCGATGCGGAACAACAACGGGCTGCTGTTCAACGAAATCGGAACAGATATCGGCTGCGATTCGATCGGCGACTGGAACCAGGGGGAAGCGATGTCCCGCTATCTCGGTCGGCTTTCCGAAACGGGCAATTTACCTCAGGTTGTCCTCTATAATTTGAATCCCGCCGACAACTACCTGTTCGCTACGATGGCCGGGAATTTCACGGGTGTGCAGTTCGGCAGCGGCTGGTGGTTTCTCGATCAGAAGGAAGCGATGGAGTGGCAAATGAACGCACTCTCAAATTGCGGATTGCTCTCAAAATTCATTGGAATGCTGACCGATTCACGATCTTTCATGTCTTTTCCCCGGCACGAATATTTCCGGCGAACGCTGTGTAACTTGCTGGGGAATGACGCCGAAGCCGGCTTGATCCCGAATGATGACACATTGCTCGGGCCGATGGTGGAGAATATTTGTTTCGCCAACGTGCGTGATTTTCTCAGGCTGGAACTGTGAGCGTTTTTTCGTTCTATCCCTTCGCAGTTTCTTCGCAGCCCTTGATATCCAGCTTCCCGGAAGCAAGCATCGGAATTTCGTCAATGTCACGAATGGACTTGGGAATCCAAAGAGCAGGGATGCCCTGATCGAGAAGTTTGTAGCGGAGATCAGTCGTATCAATCGAATCGCCGGCATTCAGCATGACAATGGCCTCGCCTTTGGCTTCGTCCGGAACGCCGACAACGGCAATTTTTCGCTCCGATTCGGAATCCAGCCCGAGGGCGGTATTGATGGCCGCTTCGAGGGTCTCGTGTGGGACCATTTCGCCCCCGATCTTGGAAAAACGGGACAGGCGGCCTTCAATATAGAGGAAGCCGTCCGCATCGACGCGTCCAATGTCGCCGGTTTTGAACCACCCGTTTTGGATAACTTCTTCGGTCTTTTCCGGGAGATCGAGATAGCCTTCAAAGATATTCGGACCGCGCAGCCAGATCATGCCGGCCTGGTTGAGGGGCATCGGCTCGTCGGTGTCCGGATCGGTTATGCGAATCGCCACGCCGGGAATCGTGTGGCCAACGGATCCCTGTCGGTGTGCGGGAATGACAGGTTTGCGGGAATCCGGATCTTCCGGATCGGGCATGTTGACGTTGGAGACGGGGGAGGTTTCGGTGAGTCCATATCCCTCAAGAACGGGAATACTGAATTTCTTTTCGAACGTCTCGGCAACCTTGTTCGGCAGTTTTTCGGCCCCGGTGATGACGAGTTTGACGGTCTCGAACTGTTCAACAGTTGCCTTCCGGAGGTAGCCGCGGAGGAACGTCGGTGTCGCCAGGACAACGCTGACTTTGAATTTCTCGATCAACTCGGCCAGCTTCTGCGTCTCGACCGGGCTGGGATATGTCACGAGGGACACGCCTTCGATGACCGGATACCACATTGTTACCGTGCAACCGAAGCTGTGAAAAAGCGGTAAACAACCCAGCATCCGATCGCTGGAACGGAGATCGATACGGGAGCCAAATTGGTTGACGTTGGCGAGGATATTGCGGTGGGAGAGAATCACCCCTTTCGGATCCCCGGAACTGCCACTGGTAAACAGAAGAACAGCCTCCTCCGTTCCTCCTTTTTTGGGGATCTTCAGAATCGATGCAAGAGCCCCGGCCGAGAGGATTTTGGAAATGCCCAGCCAGAGGGCGATTTTCAGCTTCAGGGTTGGGAGAATTCGTTCGACCAGGATGAGTTGCTTGTTCGGTGGCCAGGCAAACCGGGTCATCTTCCGGACAAACGGATCGACGGTGATGAAACGGTCGAGGTCGGCCTGCTTGATGCAGGATTCGACCGCCTTATCGCCGGCCGTAAAATTGAGATTGACCGGAATTTTCCCAGCGAACAGCACGGCGAGATTGGCGAGCAATCCGGCGCGCCCGGGGGGTAAAATGATGCCAACCCGCTTCTTCGAAGTCTGCTTGGAAATATGCTTGGAAAGCACGATAGCGGCCGCGAGCAGTTTGTCGAAGCGCAGGTCCGATTCGTCGACGCCGTCAATAATCTGGGTCGAACCACCGTGTTTTTTGAGTCCGCGCAGGAGCGCATAAGCAAGGTGGCTCTTGAGAACTGGCCGATTGCTGAAGGCTTTTTCCCCAGCCACGAGCATGTGCTCCTGGAAATTCGGGAGATTGGCTGCTTCGCGTTCCAGGATTTTTCCAAACGAGAGAACGATTCGTTCGGTCTCGGCAATATTTTCAATGGAAAGGCAGCTGTCTTCCGGATGATTAACAAACAACGGCAACAAGGGTGCGCCGGAACTGGTGATAAACTTGAGAACATGGGCCGGAACGCACATGTTTTGTCCGGAACGCACTGAGCAGGTTCCCGGCACGAAAATCAGCACGTCACCGTTCGCAATGCTGTGGTGCACCTCACGCTTGAAAACGTCTTTCTGACCCTCCTCACACAGAAATTCGAGCGCCTCCGTATCGTCTTTTTCAAGGTGGGCCTGGAGGAGCGGATCGTAATCCATTCCGTGCTCGATCAGGTAAATGATATTGCGATCTTCCAGCAGGCGTTCGAGATGAAGCAAATCTTCAAACCGCAACTGATTCGGGATCATTAAGACCCCGGTTTTCGGGATGTATTCTTTGCCGTGAAGTTCAAGTTGTGGGTCGTGTTTGGCCATCGGGAAAGGGGAAACGGATTTACGATCGGAAGATTTTCACGATTTTGCTCTTCTAAAAAGCACAGAATCGCCCTTAAATCTTCGGCTTTTACCCGCTGACGTAGTTTTGCGCGGATCAAAACGCAGTTTCAACCCTTATCTTTCATGGCAGAAAATTCATCGGACAAATCCAGTGCCTACTGGAGGGAAAATCTGAAGTGGGTCGGCATTCTTCTGACAATCTGGTTTCTCGTTTCCTATGGCTGCGGCATCCTGTTTGTCGATGCGCTCGACCAGATCCGAATTGGCGGTTTCAAGCTGGGATTCTGGTTCGCCCAGCAGGGCAGCATTTACGTATTTGTGATCCTGATTGCGATTTATGTACGGATCATGAACCGCCTGGACAAAAAATACGGCGCCGAAACTGAGTAGTTTCAGGATCAATCGAATTCAAACCATGGACGTTCAAACCTGGACCTATCTTATTGTCGGCCTCACCTTCGCGCTCTACATCGGCATCGCGATCTGGGCCAAAGCCTCCACCACGGGAGATTTCTACATCGCCGGAAAAGGGGTACCCGCTCTGGCAAACGGCATGGCCACCGCTGCTGACTGGATGTCAGCCGCATCATTTCTCGGCATGGCCGGGATCATTTCCTTCGCCGGTTACGACGGCTCGGTTTACCTGATGGGTTGGACTGGCGGATATGTCCTGCTCGCACTCCTTCTCGCGCCATACCTGCGGAAATTCGGCCGTTTCACGGTTCCGGATTTCGTGGGGGACCGCTATTATTCCAAAACCGCACGAGTCGTAGCGCTGTTCTGCGCGATTTTTGTGTCCTTCACTTACGTCTGCGGTCAAATGCGGGGCGTAGGCATCGTCTTTTCGAAGTTCCTCGATGTCAGTATCTTCTGGGGCGTCATCATCGGAATGGCAATCGTGTTTTTCTACGCCGTCCTCGGCGGGATGAAAGGCATCACCTACACCCAGGTCGCGCAATACTGCGTGCTGATTTTTGCCTTCACCGTCCCAGCGGTTTTTATCTCGATCATGCTGACCGGAAATCCGATTCCGCAACTCGGGTTCGGTGGCACTGTCTCAGGCGAGGAAGGAGTCTATCTGCTCGATAAACTCGACGGGTTGAGCCAGGAACTCGGTTTCGCCGCCTACACGCAGGGCGTGAAACCAAAGATCGACATGTTCTGTATCACCATGGCCTTAATGGTCGGGACCGCCGGCCTGCCCCACGTCATCATCCGCTTTTACACCGTGAAAAAAGTCAGCGCCGCCCGAACTTCGGCGTTCTGGGCTCTGCTCTTCATCGCAATTCTTTACACCACAGCACCGGCAGTCGCAGTTTTCGCCCGGACGAATCTGCTCGAAACGATTCCCGACAAGTCCTATGCCGAAGCCCCCGAGTGGTTCAAGAAGTGGGAAAATGCGGAATTGATCGCCTGGCGGGACAAGAATGGTGACGGGAAAATTCAATACGTCAAAGGCAGCGCCTTTGTCGGCAAGCCCAACTACAAATACGCGACAAACGCCGAGGGAAAAAATGTCCCCGTCACCGGGGAATTCGGCGAACGCCTGCTCGCCAATGAATCAGCTCCCGGAGAGAACGAACTGTTCGTGGATCGAGACATCATGGTGCTGGCAAACCCCGAGATCGCGAAACTGCCCAACTGGGTTATCGCACTCGTCGCCGCCGGTGGACTCGCTGCCGCGCTTTCAACCGCGGCAGGGCTGCTCCTGGTCATTTCCACATCCGTGGCTCACGATTTGGTGAAACGGACGCTGAATCCGGGAATGAGCGACAAGAGCGAGCTCATTGTTGCGCGAATGGCTGCCGCCATCGCGGTTCTGATTGCCGGATATTTTGGGCTGAATCCACCCGATTACGTCGCAGCCGTCGTTGCTTTTGCTTTCGGCCTTGCCGCGTCCTCCTTTTTCCCGGTCATCATCCTCGGGATTTTCAGCAAGCGAATGAACAAGTATGGTGCCATCACCGGCATGGTGATTGGCATCGTGTTCACCGCCGCCTACATCATCTATTTCAAATTCATCAATCCCGATGCGAATTCGAAAGAAAACTGGTTTTTGGGAATATCCCCTGAAGGCATTGGTACAGTCGGCATGATGATCAATTTCGCCGTCGCGTTCGTGATTTCCGCTTTCACACCGAAGCCGCCGCAGGATGTCGTCGATATGGTCGAAAATATCCGGCTACCGGAAAAAGAAGGCGAAGAACTCGAAGTGGCTGACCACTGATATTCGCGTAAAACGAATCAACAGGGTACGTTCGACGAACCAACCCTGTTGACTCGAAATCCGACCGGCAGCCAATCAATCGCCTGCGGCACCGCCACTCAATTCCTGCTGGATTTGCTCAAAATCGCCTTCTTCACAGCAACGGACAAATCCTTCAATAAAGGCCTTCAGTTTGTCCCAGACACGACGGATATCAGCGGACTCTTCCGGAGTGATTGTATTATCCAGCGCGGCCTGTGAAATCACCGTAAGAAGGCCGGCGAACTGCTGCACAATCTCGTGGGTGGCTGGAACCACTTCGTATCCTTCCTCGCAATTGCTCTTGGGATTGTTGACATAATATCCACCGGAACGGCGGCAGAGCCATTCCACGATTGCCGGTTCCCTGGTCAGTTCCAAAAGCTGCGAGACCCGATCGAGCGGGTTCTTGCTGCCCGAGCCCGTCCCCGTATTCGGCTGTGCCCATTTGTAAACCAGCGAGAGCGAAACCCCCATCTCCGCCGCGATTTCTTTCGGGCTGGTAGTGGGACTTTCGAACGCGTTCTTGAGGACCTCGTGCGATTCCATGTGCGGGATTCTGGCCGAATGATCTGGGAAAAACAAGATTGGGTTTCAACCCACAAACCGGAAAACGAACCGACCGGGTGGAACCGGGAAACCGATGCCTCTACTTCAGCCGCTCCAACTCGGCGATTCCGTATTGAATCAACTGCTGGTTGATTTGCCGGGAGATATCGTCATGAACGAAAATCACTTTCGGGTAATCAGGGAATTCAATCCGGTGAATACCGTTTTCCGGCGGCTTGGCGAAGGCGTCGTGCAAATCCTGGATGTCTTTGATCTCTGTCCCGTTAACCTTGGTCACGATCATTCCCCCGAGGTTTTCGTATCCGAGCGTGGACGGGGTCTTGAGGACGTTGGACAGGAAAACGAGTTTCTCGCGTCCTTCTTTTTCGTATTTCTCGGGGTTTGCATTCGCGTGGACCAGTTTGAAAGGTGCCTGGGTGGACCATTTCTGGCCCCAACTCTTCAGGTAGGGCAGGGTGAGTTCCTGGAAAATCAGCCCGCCAAAAATGATGTATTTCGGCCCGCGATCAAACATGTAGGGGTCGACGAGGTAGTCCTGCGGAAGCTTCCTTTCGAGTTTGACGTCGATAGTCTGCTCTTTTCCATCGCGAACGATATCGAATTTTGCGGTATCCCCGACCTTGGCACTTCCCCGAACAATGTGGGAGAAATTGATTCTTCCGAACTCGGGATGTTCATAGTTTCCCCGGGAGTCGATCGCGTTCCCGTTGATCGCCATGACCACGTCCCCTTTCTCGATTCCGGCTTTCCCGGCGGAGCCGTCCTTGGAAACACTGCGGATGTAGATTCCCCCTTCGCCCTCGACGCCGGTGAACTTGCGGAGTTGCTCGTCCAACATCTGGGAATAGCTGAGCCCGATATCGGGAAAACCGTCGTAGTTTCCGTCATCGAGATCCGCGAGGAAGGCCTGGATGATCGGCGCGGGTAGAATTGCCGAGGTCTGCTCCTTGGAATTGTAGCTCAGCAAGGTCCCGACGAGTTTTCCATCCTTCATGACCGGCAGGGTAAAGCTGTTGGCCCGGGCCTGGAG
>JABDJT010000006.1 GCA_013003335.1 Verrucomicrobiales bacterium
GGATTGGAATGTGGGTGACGGAATCCGAAGTCTGACAAAACTTCCGCTTTCCAAATCGCAAGAATTCGCGAGGGTCAGCGTCTGAACCTGAAGACATCATGGCATCATACGACCTTATCGTGATTGGCGGCGGCCCGGCCGGATATGTGGGCGCAATTCGCGCAGCTCAGCTTGGGAAAAAAGTGGCCTGCGTGGAAAATGACCGCGCCGGCGGAACCTGTTTGAACTGGGGCTGCATTCCCACCAAGGCCCTCCTGAAAAACGCCGAGTTGTATCAAACTCTGACGACCAAAGCGGATGATTTCGGCCTGAAAATCGAAGGGCTGGACTACGACTGGGGCAAAGTGATCGGCCGCTCCCGCAGTGTTTCCGATCAACTCGCCGGCGGAATCGAATTTCTTTTCAAGAAAAACAAGATCGACTACCTGCGCGGAACGGGCGCATTGGCCGCAAACAACAAAGTCGAAGTGACCGACTCCGACGGTAAAACTGAATCGCATTCGGCCAAGAACGTCCTAATCGCAACCGGTTGCGTTTCGCGCGAACTGCCTTTCCTGCCTTTCGACGGAAAAGCGGTGATCGGTTCGAAGGAAGCGATGGTTCTCGAAAAACAGCCCGAGGAAATCCTCATCATCGGTGCAGGGGCGATCGGGATCGAATTCGCCTACTTTTTCAATGCCTTCGGCACAAAGGTTACAGTGATCGAAATGATGGATCGCCTCCTCCCGGTCGAAGATGAGGAAGTCAGCCAGGCTCTCGAAAAATCGTTCAAAAAGCAGGGAATCAACTTCCTGACCTCGACGAAAACGACCGAAGCGAAAACAACTAAAACGAAAGTCGAATTAACTGTCGAACCCGCCGAGGGAGGCGATTCACAAAAACTGAAAGCCGATGTCTGCCTTGTTGCAGTTGGCGTGCAGCCCGTTCTTCCCGGGAATTCCGAGCAGCTCAAGCTCGAGCGCGGATACATCGAAACCGACGAGCGTTACCAGACCAGCATCCCGAACGTGTTCGCAGCCGGTGACATCATCGGCCCGCCGTGGCTCGCGCACGTCGCGAGTTACGAGGCGATCCAGGCGGTCGAAGGCATGTTCGACGCGAATTTTCAGCCGAAAAAAGTCACCCTGTTTCCCGGCTGCACTTATTGCCACCCGGAAGTTGCGTCCATTGGCAAAACCGAGCAGGCATGCAAAGAGGAAGGTCTCGATTACACCGTCGGAAAATTCCCGTTCCAGGCCAGCGGCCGCGCCCTCGCCGTGGCAGATGCTGAAGGTTTCGTGAAATTAATTTTCGACAAGAAATACGGCGAAATTCTCGGTGCCCACATCATCGGAACCGGCGCCACGGAACTCATCGCCGAAATGGGCCTTGCGATGAATCTCGAAGCAACCCACGAAGACATTGAAGCGACGATTCACGCCCACCCGACCCTCGCCGAAGCGATTCACGAGGCGACCGGTGAAGCATTCGGCCACGCGATTCACATTTGAAGAGGAATTTGTTTTTTGTAACTTCCGGCGATGCCGGTTTCGAAAGAAAAACTCGAAGAAATTCGCGAGCGCACCATTTCCAAAGTGCTTTGGGGCGAGCATGATTCGCTCGTCCTCGAATTCTTGAAGGAACAAGGTCTCGACGAACCCGAACGCGAGAGAATCTTCGAGGAAGCCCGTCTTCAGAAAATTAAGATCGTTCGCACCCGGTCGTTTTCGAAACTGATGCTCGGCTTCGTTTTGACGGCTGCATTCGCCGCCTGGCCGTTCGTGGTGATTTTCAAATTGAAGACTGGGTCCGGCCCACTCGGCCCGCGAGAATTGATCCTGATCACCGCCTGCATTTTCGTCGCTGCGATGTCGCTGATGTTCACGATCCGAAACCTCCGCGCTTTTCTGAAAGCAAACGAAGCGCGAGCGGCGCTTTCCGAATGAACAGGGTGCGTTTGGAAAACCAACCCGATTCCCTCGTTTTTCAGGAAATCCGAACCCGGCGTTTTTTGTTCAATTTCAATACCTTACCGGACTCCCAATCCGGCTCGGCCTTGATATTTGTCAGTTTTTCGCCATCGAGTTGAACACTGCCCTGCTGGATCAGTTGGCGCATCTGGCTGCCACTCGGTTTTTCATTGGGATACGCCTGCGCAAAGGCCTCGCCGACCACACCGAGCACATCCTTCCGGTCACCGACCGTGACTTCGGGAAGATCGGCCTCATCTTCGCCGTCTTTCTTGCTGAAAAGCACTTCCCAGTTTTCGCGGGCGGATTTTGCCTCGGCTTCCGAGTGGTAGCGAGCCACGATTTTCTCGCCGAGAGCCTTTTTGGCGTCCATCGGATGAAGTGATTTGTCCAATTCCTCACCGAGCAGAAGCAGGTAATAGCGCTCCATCAACTCATCGGAAATGCTCATCAACTTGCCGAACATCTCTCCGGACGGCTCGGAAATCCCGACATAATTGTCGAGACTCTTGCTCATTTTCTGGACTCCGTCGAGGCCTTCCAGGATCGGTAGGCACATCACGATTTGCGGCTCCAGGTCCTCGCTTTTCTGCATGTCCCGACCGACGAGTATGTTAAAGAGCTGATCAGTACCGCCGAGTTCGACATCGGCTTTTACCTCGACCGAATCCCAGCCCTGCACGATCGGATATTGGATTTCGTGAAGCCGGACTTCCTGGTCGTTCGCGATGCGGTTTTTAAAATCCTCCCGCTGCAGCATCTGCTGCATTGTGACCCGGGCATTCAGCTTGATCACCTCGGCAAACGTCATCTTGTTGAACCATTCGCCATTGAACACGACTTCGGTTTTCGATCTGTCGAGAATGCGAAACGCCTGGTCGGTGTAGGTTTCCGCGTTCGCCAGAATGTCGTCTGCGGAGAGCGGCGGTCGCGTTTTGGAGCGGCCGGACGGATCACCGATCTGTGCCGTGAAATCGCCGATGATCAGCACCGCCTGGTGGCCCAGTTCCTGGAACTGCCGCAGTTTTTCCAACACGACACTGTGCCCGAGATGCAAATCCGGCGAAGTCGGGTCGACACCGAGCTTGGCGCGAAGCGGCTCGCCGCGCTCCAGCTTTTTGAGCAGTTCCTTTTCACTGATGCAATTCGCCACCCCGCGTGTGAGCAGCTGCAGTTGTTCTTCGGCGGTCATATAAATTGTTGGGCCGAAGAAACACGCGGCGGGAAAAGGCGTCAACCTTCGTTCAGGGAATCGAACAGCCGGTGAATTTCGGCAACGAGCTTTTCTTCGATTTTTAATTCCCAGTGGGCGGGATGAATCGTCGAGCGAACATACCGCATCGCCCCGCCGCCTTCGTATCCCCCTTCTTCCAGCACCCGGCGGCTCGGGATATAGGTCATCACGTCGTTCGAGTAGCCGGAAAACCAAACCGGAGCCCCACCGGATTTTTTTCCGAGCTCGCGTTTCAGGCGGAGAGAGTAATCGACCACCACCTCGCCACCGATGGCCACCACGGTCAGCGAATCGCCGAACCGGACGACCTGGGTCGGGACCGGATAGCTGTCCGGAAATTCTTTTCCGGCATCGAGCGCGGCGAGCAAAAATTGCGCAAACCGGGCATCATACCGGTCTTTCGATTTCGCTTTTTTCTCCAACTCCGCTCGTGTCGGCGGAGTTTGGTAACCAATTTCCGGCCACGAAATCGCACCCCGAATCGGGCCGGTCACGGGCGTCTGCACGGCCTGCAAGGCTGCCTCGACCGACATCGCCATCGCGCGTCCGTGGCGTTCGACATAGATCGGGAGCCGTCTCGGATAAGGATTCTGATCGGCTGAGGCGCCGTTCAGAAACAGGGCCACCGTGCCGGGATGATCTTCCTCTAAAAACTGCTGGGCATACCCCGGCCAGTCTCCATTGATTTCCATGATGCTGAGCGTTGTGGCATGGCAGGCGTATCCGAAGAGAAGCGCTTTCAATTTCTCTCCGTCGGCGCTTTTCACCTGCAGAACCGGCACATCGTGATCAACCGGACCTTTCGGGTTTGGCGAATTTTTCCAGCCGCCACTCCCGGTCGGGGTGCGCCGATTCATTGCGAATCCGCAGCGGGCAGTGGAAAAGGTGATTTCAGCTGGCTCAAGTCTGTTCATTGTCTTCTCAAACAGCAACCCCACTTTTCCGACGAGCATTTTCCGGTAGGCGAGGACCTGTTTGACCCGCATCTCGGCTTCCTCTTCCGGAATTGAAGCGTAAGACGGCAGGAATTTTTCCGATCCCGGCGGCCGATACAGCCGGATCATCGGCCCGCAATGAGTGTGGCTGGCGTTGATCAGCAAATGTCCCGCGGGCAGATCGTATTCTTCCGCAGCCAGTTTTTCGATCTCATCGCGAAAATCACGCGGGACTCCGATTAGATCCAGGGTAAGAAACGCGAAACGGTTTCCGTCGGCATCTTCC
>JABDJT010000019.1 GCA_013003335.1 Verrucomicrobiales bacterium
ATCCAGGATCGCGTCGCAGCGGGGAAGAAATCGCGTTTCCAGGAAGCCGTTGAGCGGGCGCTCGATTTAGGAAAAGGTCGCGTTGCCATCGTCGTGCCGGACTCGGGAGATCGGAAGGAATTCTCCCGCGGCTGGCACTCGCCGGATTCGGGAATCGAGTTGCGACAGCCGACGCCGGGTCTCTTCAATTTCAATCACCCACTCGGCGCGTGCCCGGAATGTCGCGGCTTCGGGCGCGTCATCGGAATCGATATCGACAAGGCGATGCCGGACAAATCGCTCTCGATTGCCGAGGGATTGGTGAAGGCATTTCAGGGGGACCGTTATTCGGAATGCGAGGACGACCTCGAACGATGCGCACGGCAGCGTGGCCTCAGTTTCGTTCAGCCCTTCGATGAAATGTCGAAGGAAGACCAGGAATGGATCGTCGAAGGCGACGGCGGCGATCCCGAGGAGGCCTGGGAGATGGGGCAGTGGTATGGCATTCGCGGTTTTTTCGACTGGCTCGAAGCACGGGCCTACAGAATGCACGTGCGGATTTTTCTCTCGCGATTCCGCAGCTACACAACTTGTCGGAAATGCAAAGGCGGCCGCCTTCAGCCTGAGGCGTTGAATTTCAAAATCGAAGACAAAACGCTGCCGGAACTCTGGCAGCTTTCCATCGATGACCTGCTCGCGTTCCTCGAAAATCTCACCGCTCGCGAAGGCGACCGAACGGGCGAAATGCTGCTCGATGAAATCCGAAACCGGCTCCGTTTTTTGCAGGAAGTTGGCCTCGGTTACCTGAATCTTGATCGCCCGACCCGCACGCTCTCGGGCGGCGAAACAGAACGCGTCAATCTCACGACTTGCCTCGGCGCCAGCCTGACGAGTACGCTGTTTGTCCTCGATGAACCGACCGTAGGCCTGCACCCGCGCGATGTCGGCAGGCTCATCGCGGTGATGGAGCGGCTCCGCGATTTGGGCAATACGCTCTGCGTCGTCGAGCACGAGGAAGCCGTCATTCGCGCAGCGGATCACTTGATTGATATTGGGCCGGGTCGCGGAGAACTGGGCGGGGAAGTTGTGTTTGAGGGATCAGGTGTCGGGGCTCACGGGTCGGGGAAAAGTGGTTCGTTGACGCTCGGGTATTTGAGCGGGGAAAAATCGATTCCGGTTCCAAAAAATCGCCGCGACTCGGTGGGATGGATTTCAATCAAGCGGGCGACGCAGCACAATTTGAAAAAGATCGACGTGGAAATTCCGCTCGGCGTTTTCTGCTGTGTGACGGGTGTTTCCGGTTCGGGAAAATCGACGCTGATTCATTCCGTCCTGTTCGAAAACCTCACCCGCGAATTCGGCAATCCGTCCGAAAACGAACCCGGCTCCTGCAAATCCGTCACGGGAGGTTCACAGGTCAGCGAGGTGGTGATGGTCGATCAGAAACAACTCGCTCGAACCCCGCGATCGACTCCGGCGGTTTACACGGGCGTTTTTGAAGACGTCCGGAAATTATTCACCGAAACCGAGGATGGAAAAGCCCGCGGCGTCACGCCCGGATATTTTTCGTTCAACTCCGGCGCCGGTCGCTGCGAGCGCTGCATGGGCAACGGCTACGAAAAAGTTGAGATGCAGTTTTTGAGCGATCTCTACGTCACCTGCCCGGAATGCGAAGGCACGCGCTACACGCCCGAGGCGATGGAGATTTTGCTGAACGGAAAATCGATTCACGACGTCCTCACGATGACGGTGAACGAAGCCATCGAATTTTTCTTCGCCGTCGGCGGAAAAAAAGGAACCAAAATCGTCACCGGGTTGCAACTGCTCGCCGAAGTCGGGCTCGGTTATCTCCGCCTCGGCCAGCCGCTGAACACGCTATCCGGCGGGGAAAGTCAGCGGCTGAAACTGGTGGGGCATTTGCTCTCCAAGCCGAAAACGCAAAAACGATCCAACAGGGGTGGTTTACCGAACGAACCCTCTTCTTCGATCGAAAAAGGGTCCCTCCTGATTTTTGACGAACCGACAACCGGCCTGCATTTCGACGACGTCGCGATGCTGCTGAAAGTGTTCGAGCGACTCGTGGAATCGGGTGATTCGGTGCTTGTGATCGAGCACAATTTGGAAGTGATCAAATCGGCCGATCACCTCATCGATCTCGGGCCGGAGGCCGGTGTGAACGGCGGGGAGGTCGTCGCGACCGGAACACCGGAAGAAGTGGCGAAGGTCCGAAATTCCCACACCGGCTTGTTTTTGCGTGAACTTCTCAAATCGCAAAAATCCTATTCGCAAAAGGCGCAGCAGTTGCAGATGGCTGCGGAGACGAACATCGTTTCGGCCTGGCAAAACGGTTCGAAAGCAGAGAACGCGATCCAGCTTTACGGGGCGCGGGAGAATAATTTGAAAAACGTGACCGTGGCGATTCCGCGCGATCAGTTCGTCGTCGTGACCGGTTTGAGCGGCTCGGGAAAATCGACGCTCGCGTTCGACATCCTGTTTTCCGAAGGCCAGCGCCGCTTCCTCGACAGCATGTCGACCTTCGCCCGGCAGTTCGTCGAGCAGATGGAAAAGCCGGATATCGATCACGTCGAAGGCCTGCCGCCGACCGTCGCGATCGAGCAGCGCATTTCCCGCGGCGGCGGAAAATCGACCGTCGCGACGGTGACGGAAGTTTGGCATTTTCTCCGGCTCCTGTTTGCCAAAGTTGGCACACAATTTTCGCCCGATTCCGGTTTGCCGGTGCAAAAGCAGAGCATCACCGCGATCGTCAGCCGTCTCCGCGCCGAGGCGAAAAAATCGAAGCGAGGCGTGAAAATTCTCGCGCCGTTGATCAAGGCCCGGAAAGGATTTCACACCGAAGTGGCGGACTGGGCGGCACGGCAGGGATACGAAACGCTACTTGTCGACGGGCAGTTCAAAGCGGTCGAGGGATTTCAAAAACTGGAGCGATTCAAGGAGGACACCATCGACGTCGTGATCGGCGATATTGATTCAAAATCGAAACCGGAAGCTGTCCGTGATCTGGCCGAGACGGCACTTCGAATCGGCAAAAACACGGCGCGTTTTCTCGATGGAAACCGGAAGCTGCAAGTCGTTTCGACCGAGATGTGCGATCCGGAAACGGGCCGTTCGTTCGAAGAACTCGACCCCCGGCTTTTTTCCTACAACTCGCCGCACGGCTGGTGCCCGCGCTGTCGCGGATACGGATCGGTCGAGAAAAAACCGACGATGTCCGACGAGCGCGACGCCGAGAGCCAGCTCGATGCCGAGCTGCGCGAAGAACGCCGCCGGTCCCGCGTCCGGGCCAAAATCGAGACGGAGCCCTGTCCCAAATGCGAAGGCGCGCGGCTGAATGAGGTCGCGCGCTTTGTCCGCGTCGATGATTTCTCGATCGACAAAATCGCCTGCCTCTCCGTCATCGAAGCGAAAAAAATCATCGATGGTCTCAAGCTGAGAAAAGACGAGGCGCTGATCGCGCGGGACATCCTGCCGGAGATTTCACAGCGCCTGAAATTCATGACCGAGGTCGGGCTCGGCTACCTCCAGCTCGACCGCTCGGCCACGACACTGAGCGGCGGGGAAAGCCAGCGCATCCGCCTGGCGGCCCAGCTTGGATCAAATCTGCGCGGTGTACTTTACGTTCTCGACGAGCCTACCATTGGTCTGCATCCACGGGACAACGCGAACCTGCTCGAGACGCTGTCGGCGCTTAAAGGAAAAGGAAATTCGCTCGTCGTCGTCGAGCACGACGAAGACACGATGGCCGTCGCCGATCACCTGATCGATCTCGGCCCGGGCGCAGGTCAGCATGGCGGCGAAGTCGTTTTCAACGGCGCGCTGAACGGAAAATCGAAGACCGCCCGAAAAAAATCGCCGACCCTCGAAGCCCTCGATAATCCGATCCCGCATCCGATGCGTGGCGAGCGACGCAAGTTGCCGGGCAAGACCTCGAAGACCGGCTGGGTCAAGATTTCCGGAGCAAAGGCGAACAACCTGAAAAACGTCTCCGCGCGATTTCCGATCGGTCGGCTCACGGTTTTGACCGGCATTTCCGGGAGCGGAAAATCGAGCCTGATGCGCGGCGTTTTGCGACCGGCGGTCGAGGGAAAGGTGAAGAAAAAGCACAAGCACATCGGCCCGAAAACCTGGCGGACAATTTCCGGCACCGACCTGCTCGAAACCGTTTACGAAGTCGATCAATCACCCATCGGCAAAACCTCGCGATCGACGCCCGCGACCTACGTGAAGGTCTTCGACGAGATCCGCAAAATGTTCGCGCAGCTTCCCGAAGCCCGCGCCCGCGGTTACACCGCTTCTCGGTTTTCATTCAACACCGAAGGCGGCCGCTGCGAAGCCTGCAAAGGTAACGGCCAGATCAAGCTGGAGATGAATTTCCTGCCGACCAGCTACATCAAGTGCGAGGAATGCAACGGCCGCCGCTTCAACGCGCCGACTCTCGAGGTTGAATACAACGGCAAATCGATCGGCGACGTGATGGATCTTTCGATCGCCGAAGCCGCCGAATTTTTCTCCGGTCATCCAAAAATTTCCCGCACGCTCGGCCTGATGAATGACACCGGTTTGGGCTATCTGAAACTCGGCCAGCCTAGCCCGACCGTGTCCGGCGGTGAAGCTCAGCGCATCAAGCTCGTCAGCGAATTGACCCGCGGAATCGGTCGCGCCCAGCACACCCGGCTCCGGCAAAACCGGACGCCGAAGAGCAACCTCTACCTCATCGAGGAACCGAGCATCGGCCTCCACATGCTCGACGTGAAACGTCTCCTCGAAGTTCTCCACCGACTCGCCGACGACGGCCACACGGTTGTCGTCATCGAGCACAATCTCGACATCATCGCCGAGGCTGATTACGTAATTGATATCGGCCCCGAAGCCGGGGAAAACGGGGGATTAATCGTCGCCGAGGGAACGCCCGAGGAAGTCGCGAAGGTGACGGAGAGCCGGACGGCGCCGTTTCTACAAAAGGTGCTTACGAAGGGTTAAAAACAAACCCTGTTGATTTGAAAACATGACGTTGTGTCTCTTATTCGGTGGAGGTAATCTGCCCTGATGAACATTCGGTCCATTTTCACGGTCGTGATCCTGCTCGCGTTTTCTGCACCCGCGGGAAACGGCGAAATTGTGGAGCGGGAACTGGGCACCGATGACGCGGGAAATCCAGTGACGGGATACGTTTTCCAGGCAGGTCGTGGTTTCAAAAGGAGTTCCTATTCTTCCGGGCTTCGCCGAAGAAGCTACTCGCCGTTGCGGAATTCGGGCCGGGTCCTCCGGTCTTCAACTTCGCCAGCCTATTTTTATGTTCCGATCGTGCCGCTTCATTGTCGGGGTAGTCACGGATCAACCCGGGCTTTTTCGGTCTGGCGCATTCCCCGGGCACAAACCGGTTCGTTTTCTGTCACCGTGATCCGCTGATTTGAAGGAACCTATCCGCATTCTCTCGGACCTGCACCTGTCCCATCCGGCCTCGCGGATCGGTTCGCCGTCGCAGCTTCGCCCTCTTATTGAGGGAGCTCAGACGGTGATCTTCAACGGTGACACCATCGAGCAGCGGCACTCCAAAGTTCGGGACAGAGCGGAACAGATGCTGGGCGAATTGAAAGAAATTTGCGGCAAACTTGGTGCGGATCCTGTTATTGTCCGCGGGAATCACGATCCGAAAATCAGTGAAACGGACTGGCTCGATCTTGGGCCGGAGGACGAGATTTTCGTGACGCACGGCGATGTGCTCTTCCCGCACATTTCGCCGTGGAATCCGAAAATTTGGGACGTAGAAGACGAGATGGATGCGATCCGGGAAGAAATCGGGTCGGAGCAAATTGAATCAGATCTGGCGACGGCACTGGAAGCGACACAACGTTGCCGACTCCTCTCCCGGGGGGAGTTGGAGCGCTTCAATTTCAAATATTTCAAGAAGCTCGGCGCAGCTTTGGCGCTGGTTTTGCCTCTACGCCGGCCGATCGAGATTCTTCGTTGCTGGATTGAGACCCCCGGTCGGGCTCGCGAGTTTCTCTCCCGCCACCGGCCCGGGGCCCGGTTTTTCCTGTTCGGACACACCCACCGGCCGGGAGTTTGGCAAAAAGGCGGTAAAGGGCCCATTCTCATCAATACCGGGGGATTTCTGTCGATCGGAAAGGCAAAAGTGGTCGAGATTTCCGGTGGAAAAATCATGGTTCACGGGATCGATGAATCCGGTCCCGCATTCGCGATTGGAAAAAAAAGCGCAGAATTTGTGATTTGAACGAAGTTTTGCTCGTCTAAACCGTTCTGAAAGGAACACCAGTTAACTATCATGTTCAAAAAAATCACTGTATCGGTCGCCGCAATTGCGATGTCGTTTTCGATGACATCCTGTGGCCCGAATTCAAAGCAAGGGGCCGTCATGGGCGGTCTTCTCGGTGCCGGTGCCGGCGCCATTATTGGTAATCAATCCGGTCGCGGACTCGAAGGAGCTGCCATCGGTGGCGCTCTTGGCGCGACAGCCGGAGCTGTTGCGGGAAGTGCCCGTGACGACCGCGAGCAACAGTATCGCAACCCCCCGCCACCGCCACCGCGACGCGGAGGTTATTATCCTTACTAAGGATTAACGGAATCCTGGCCTGGAGTTTCGGCCCCGATACCAAACCGCAGAACGATCGAACTGGGTTGGTTCATACCACATACCCTGTTGGATCGTTTTTTGCGTTTTTGTCGGCTTGCGATTGGAGAATCCGGGCCGTGGCGGCGTTTTTGAGGAAGGTTGATTCGGGGTTGTGATTGTCAAAGCCTTGGTTTACGAATTCGCCCCCTTTTTCTGGCATGATTGAATATCTGAAAGTTGCCCGGATTGACCACTGGTTGAAGAACATTTTCATCGTGTTCGGCCACGCGGTGGCAATCGTATTGGTCTTGAATCTCGAAATCACCGGGGAGGTTGTGGTGAAAGCTGCGCTTTCTCTGATTCCGGCGTGCCTGATTGCATCGGCGAATTACATTTTAAACGAGATCCTCGATGCGCCTTTCGATAAGCTTCATCCGACCAAGAAATTGCGGCCGATTCCGGCCGGGTTGGTGAAACTGCCGATTCTCTGGGCCATGTTCGGAGTTTGCATCGTGATCGGATTTGCCCTTGCGTTTCTCTGGTTCAAAAATCCCGGTTACTGGATCGCGCTCGGGTTACTGCTGCTGAGCGGACTCGTTTATAACATCAATCCGATCCGCCTGAAGGATCGTGCGTTTCTCGATGTGATCGCTGAGTCTTTCAACAACCCGATCCGACTCTGGCTCGGCTGGTATGCGCTCGTTCCGTTTCTCGATCAGCCACCGGCATCCATTACCCTGGCATGGTGGGCTTTTGGCGGACTTCTCATGACCGGCAAGCGCTACGCGGAGTTCCGGTTTATCGACGATAAGGAATTGAGCGGCCAATACCGAAAATCATTCCAGGTTTATACCGGCACTTCGCTGATCATCGCGATGATCACTTACGCGAACTTGTTCTGTTTCTGTGCCGGATATGCCATTTCCAATTACGACGCACTGAACAATCTTGCACTGGTTTTCCCGGTAATCATTTTCGCAATTATTGTTTATTTTCGACAGGCAATGTCGGAAATCGGGGCGCGGCTGGAGCCGGAGCAATTGATGCAGAAACCACTGATCATCATCTGCACCATCCTCTCCGGTGCGATCACCATCGGCTTGCTGTATGCCTACAAGCTGGATTGGTTTCACTTCAAATCCTTCATGGATTCGAATTCGACCTTCGGCAGCTGAACCGATCAACCAGAATTGGTTCGGAAATCAAACCCGGTTCATTTGTCTTTGCTGTCTGACTTTTTCGGGACCACCAGTTTGGGTGGGTCATCGCTGCCCGCTGCTTTCTTTTTGAGTAGTATTTCACCGCCACCTTCCTTCTTGGAAAGCTGAGGGGGTTCCTCGGGGGCGGCTTCCTTTTTCTTCAAAACCGGCGTCGCTTCCGCATCGACCGCTGCAGCTTTTCGAATCACCGGGACACCCTTAGAATTCATGTCCAAGGCATCCGCTTTTTCTTCAGTATCCGCTTCGGCATCCGTTTTTTCGTCCGCGTCGGGCTTCTTTTTCGCACCCGACTTTTCGCCAGCATCCGCTTCCGCATTGGTTTTCTCCTCCGACTTCTTGTCTGTATCCTCTTTCTCCGATTCCGTTCCCGGCTTTGATTTTTTCTGGTCCTTCTTTGTCTCAGTTGAAGCAGATTTTTCCGTGGTTTTCTTGGCCAACTTGAGAGGGGCTTTTTTTGCGGGGGCGTCTTTCTTTTCCTCAGCCGGGTTCTCGTCTGCCTTTTTTTCCTGATCTGATTTTTCGGCCGGTTTTTCCGCTTTTTTCGAGGGCGGCGGGGTGAGCTTGTTGGCCACTTTCAAGGGCGGATCCTTTTTTTTCGCTGCAGGAGAGGAATCTGCAGCCGCGGGCTTTTTCTCTTCCGGTTCGGCAACCTTTGCGACGGGGGTGGAGTCCGCTTTCGGCTCAGCGGATTTTTCCGGCTCGGGTGAGTCGACGTTTTCCGGGGCGATCTCTGCTTTCCCGGGAGGAGGGGCCATTTTTTTTGGAACGACGGGTTTCGCCGGTTCCGGATCAGCCTGGGATTCGGGCTCGGAGGGGGCCGGCTTTTGTCCGGCTGCGGGTTGTTTTCGCGGAGGGAGGGTCGGTGTCTTGATGAGCTTCTTGGTGGCAGCACCGGCTACGCGTTTGGCAGGCACGGGAAGCTTTTTCTTGGCAATTTGGACGGTCGGGGAAGAAGCGTTTACCGGGTTATCCGTGCCGGCCGGCTGAGATGCAGCCGGAGCAGGTGTCGCGGCGGGAGCCGATTTGACAGCGGGCGAAGGCGTTTTGATCGCCAGTTTTTTCTTCGCCAGCGGAAGTTTTTTGACGGGCGTTGGAGATTTCGCGGCCGGGGTGGCAGCACCCATATCACCGGCGAGTGAAACAGCAACCTCGACGGTGTTCCCGAGCAGGAGTTTGTCCCCCGGGTTCAATGGCACCGGAGTGCCGGGAGTCAGCCACTGATGGTTCAATTTCGTTCCGTTCGATGAACCGAGTTCGCTGATATTGAATCCATCGTCCGTCCGCGTGATTTCCAGGTGTTTGCCGGAGACTTCGGCTGCGAGAATCTGAACCTGGTTGTCGGGGTGGCGGCCGACGGCGATTTGCTGGGCATTCAGCACGTAGGTAGTGGGCTCCTGGCCCGGAATGGTGACCACAAAGTTGAATGATTTCGCCATGGACCGCCGATTTTAGCGAAACCTTTTCAATTATCAAACAGTTAGGCTGGTTTGTGGCACCACCTGATCAAGCCAATCTTTCACGCCCTGGATAAACTCTCCATTATTCGGTTCCCTCAGAGTTTCATGACGCAGGTTTTTTCCGAGGATATATTCCTTTCGGCTGGATGGGAGATTTTCAAAAAATGCGCGGGAAATTTCAGGAGGGCAAATGACGTCTTCATCCCCCTGGGAGATGAGAATCGGAAAGGGGTCCGTGAACAATTCCGCGCTGGCATCAATCTCCGCCGCATGTTTGAGCAGGTCGACTCCGAAGCGGAGGCTGACTCGCTTGTGCCGTCCCGGGATCACCGGAACCGGTGTGCCGGTATGGAGGTGAACACATTTTCGGCGTGTCACGCCATTGGGAACAGTGAACCGCGGCGCAACGTTGACGAGCAGTCGGGCCAGTTTCCGTTTCAACCAATTCTGGTTTCGGGCCGGATGGATTAGCGGGGAACTCAACCAAATCCAGTCGAAAGCAAGCGGGTCTGCTCCGAGTTTGGCCCGCTGGTTTGCATGGCAAAGAGAGAGGAATCCACCGGTAGAATGAGCGTACAGACCCGGCTTCCTTCCGGAGAACTCCGGGAATTCTTTAGACAGAAACGCAAGGGTTTCATCAATCAAATCGCAAGCAACTCCGGCTCCCGGCAGGTCGCCTCGTTTTCCGTCCGATGCCCCGTTTCCCGGCCAGTCGATTCCGACCGTTGCCAGGTTTCGGCTGCTGAAAATGGCGGCGGCGATTTCGTGGCAGATCTGGTGATCCCCAAGCCCGTGCAGCATCAAAACGACGCCGTTCGGCGAGCTTGAGTCAGGTCGGGTGACCCTGCGAAACAGGTTCGTGCCAGTGATTTCAGATCGGTAAATTTCGTCGCTGATTTGCATGTTCCAGTCGGCCCGGACGAATCAACAGGGTTGGTTTGACGAACCGACTCTGTTCAATCGTAGCAATTTCAACCTTCGTCCAGCCCACGAACGATGTCGATTTTTTGCCAGATTTTTCGGCTAAGTCCGGTAGTGAGATCTTCGATTTCGTTCACGGTTGCGACCACGGTCGGGTCATCGAGGGTTTGAAGATGTAGGGCAGCGACTTTACTGGTGAGGCTGAGCATTTCGGAGCAGTAATCGAGATACCGGCGCAAATCGTAAGCGTTCAGATTCACCTTCGGGGAAGATTCCGTGTCAAATCGGTTCCCAATGGCACGGTCCGGATCTTTGGTCAGCTGATGCATATCAATCACGTGAGCAATGGATCGCAGTTCGTGCAGGGCTGAAAGAGCCCGGCGCCGTTTTACACGTGATTCCAGCGTCCAGACGAAAAAGACGGCAATTCCGATCATGACGAGGTCGTTGAGACCGGCTTCGAGGGTCTGGATCCATTCAGCAAAGGTCAATTCTTCGCCAAACTGACCGGGTCGGAGGCTGAGCATCATGGTCGCCATGCCGGCGGCTACGACGGTCAGCAAGCCATATCGCAAAATGCGAAGCGGCCAGATCGGTCGGGCAATCCACTCTATGCGGTCCGTGGAGCGGGAACAGACGGTCTCCAACTCCTCACAAACTCCGGCGAGCCCCGAATCGGGAAATCGTTGGTGAATGCGGATACGGAGTTTCTGGACAGTTTCGAGCACCTTTTGGGGAATCAGGTGAAGAAAGCGGTCGTTTTCCAGTTTTTGGCTCCTTGATTCGGATTCGTCGGGCATGACAGGCGAAAATAGCATCGATTTCGATCAACTTTGAAAAAGTTCCTAACCAAAATGCGAAGATTTTCCCTTGATAATAGTTAGAATTATGATAATTGTTAGGTGCTGTGAAACCATTTGTTTTTTTGATTCTGGCATGCGTGGGCTTAGTGGGGATTCGAAATATCGCTCCGGACTCTGAGCGTGCGCAGAGCCTTGCAACGATTTCGGCGGCATCCGTCGAAAAAGGGAAGAGCCAGCCCCGGCTGCCAGCGGGATCGCTCCCGGAAGCCATGCGCAAGCATGTCGTACTTTTTACGGGGACCAATTGGTGTCCGGCGTGTCGGCAGTTGAGCAAGCAGCTGGAAAATTCGTGGGACTGGGATCAGTTGGTGCGGACTGAGATTTTGTTTACCGTGATCGATGTGCCGTCCAGCGGTATGTCTGCGGCACAGCGGCGAGCGATCAATGCCTACGGAGTGAATACCTTCCCGACGATGGTCATCGTGGACAATAAGGGGAAACTGATTGACCGGACGGTGGTTGGCGGCCGCAAGGTGTTGGAATACAAGGCCTGGGTTCGTGGTTTCAAGAGTTGATCAGCGGGAGAACTAAACCAGGTCGCTAATCGAGCCGTAGTCGGCGTCAAACAGCCGCTTGTAGGTGCGATTCGCGAATCCGTCGGTCATTCCGGCAATCGCATCACACACGAGCCGGGCACGCTCGGCTTTCGATTCGGCCAAAAAAATTCGTGTCTCCTGAGCGTCGGACAGGAGCTGGAATTTGCGTTCCTTTGCCGGATTTTTCGGATGGATATAGGCTTCGGCGAATGCCTCGAACAATCGGGTCAGCACGAAATCCGCTTTCCGGTCGAGCTGCTGAAGCTGCTGGCTGCGAAAGACGAGTTCGAAAGACAGGCGTTTGTATAGACTGCACTCCTGCTCGATTTCTTCGTCAATCACGAGGTTGAACGCATGCCGGTGGGTCCGTTCGCCCAAAAAACGTTCATTCGCTTTTTCCAGTCTGGTTGCGCCGATGAAGCGCCCGATTTTGGACCCCATGCGTGATTCAACGCGGTCTTCCCGGATCGCGCGGAGCAGGCCGGTGAGGTGCTTGTTCTCTTCCAGATTCCGGTCCGAGGCCCAGCGCTCGATTTTTTCCACGGTCAGAAAGCCGGCATGAATTCCATCGGCGACGTCGTTGAGCGAATAGGCCGTGTCATCGGCCCAGTCCATGATCTGGCATTCGATCGATTTGCAGGCATCCCGCTTTTTGCCGGGCGGAAATTCAGGTGGGAACGCAGCGCCATCGGTCACGAAATCGAGATAGCGACCCTGCTCGTCGTAAATAAAATGATTCGGAGGATTGTCGAGTTCGCTGATCAACGATTTGTATTTCAGCACGCCGTCCATCAGTGCGCGAGTCGGGTCCATGCCTTTGTCGCCGGAAAAAATCGTCTCCGTCAGCATGCGAAGCGTTTGGCCATTCCCTTCAAAACCGCCCCATGGTTTCATGAGCCGGTGAAGCGTCCGCTCCCCGGTGTGGCCGAAGGGCGGATGGCCGAGATCGTGGGCGAGGCAGGCGGCTTCCACGAGATCCGGGTCGACGAAAAAGTCATCGCCCAGCAAGCCGCTGGTGTGCCGGAGCCGGTCGCAGATGCCGCGTCCGATTTGCGAAACCTCGATGGAGTGGGTCAGCCGGGTGCGGTAGAAATCGTATTCGCCCGAGAGGAAAACCTGCGTTTTGCTTTGCAGGCGTCGAAAGGCCGAGGTGTGAATGATTCGATCGCGATCGACCTGGAACGGCGTCCGATATTCCTCCTGCCGCTGACCTCGGTATTCGTCTGAGCCGATCGTGGCACGGTCAAAATCGGAGTAAAACTTGTTTTCCGGCATTGCCAATCGGGTATCACGAAGTCGACGGGAAGTCACGCGGAACTCACGCCGCGGCGGAAGCCGCCTCATGGCCCGTTTTGACAAACGGCGGAATGGGGCAACCGATGGCATCCGCGATCGCGCGGATCAATTCTGCTTCCTCGGAGGTCACTTTTTGGTCGGCCATTACGGTTCGGCCGGCTGCATGGAGAAGACGCTTTTTCACCAGCGGGGTGGACTCGGCAAATTTGTCCAGCGCCGCTTCGATTTGCTGCAGACCGCACTCCGAAGCCGGTTTGAACTCGAGAGTCCCGTAAGTCTCATTCTGAATCAGGGTCGCCCCCTCGGAAAACGCTTCTTTGGCTCCCGCCTCGTCTCCCTGGTTTCCGAGAGCGGCGAGAGTCGTGATCAAAACCGCGGCTTCATCTTCCAACCGCGCGATTTTCCGGTAGCGGATTTTGAACGGATTGGCGTGTCCAAAATAGTTGTCGAGGTGACGACGAACGACTTTTTGTAAGGTGAATTCGAACAGATCAATTCGCTTGTCGCTGGACATGAGCTTTTCCAGCACCGTGCGAAACCGCTTGTATTCATCCGGGGAAAGCCGCCGCAGGGTTGGAATCGCAAGATCGATAAGAGCGAGTTTTACGGAAGAGTGCAGCTCGCGGATCTCGATATTCAATTGAGTCGTCGCTTCAAAAGTTGCCTCGCCCGTCATTTGCCGGAGCTGGCTTAATTCCGCGTTTCGCAGCGAATCATCCTGCGCCAGGAGCAGGGCAAAAAGCAGGGCCTGGGCACCGCCTTCCTGGTGGGCTGCCTGATACCAGTGCTCCGGGAATTTCCCGTGCAAATCCTGCCCGAACTCGATCTGTTCCCGGTGAACGTGGCTCATGCTTTCGATTGCCTGAGCCTGTGTCATCGGCGTTTCGCTATGCGCCATCGAAACGCCGGGGATCGGCACCGGGATCGGTATTCCGCGACGCTCCGGACGGGGACGATCCTTTTCCCCTTTCCGCGGTTTCAAACCATGGCGTTCCAGATCGTCCGGGTCTCCCGCGATTTCCGGCATGGTCGTCTTGGGAAAATTTCCGTCCCACGACGGATCGACCCGCTGAATCCGGATCGGCAGGGGAGGGTGAGTCGCGAACATCTGGCTGTTCAGCGCTGAACCGAAAAACATGTGGCTGGCTTCTTCCGCCATCGGATGGCCGACCATTGAACCACGTGTCAGGCCGCCGATTTTTTTCAAGGCCCCGCCGATTCCATCCGGATTTCGCGTGAACTGCACGGCCGAGGCGTCCGCCAGGAATTCCCGCTGCCGCGAGACGGCTGACTTGATCATTTTGGCAAAAAACATGCCGATGTATCCGATCAACATCAGCGCGAGGCCGAGAACGAGAATGACCAGCGCTCCGCTTCCGGACTCCCGGTTTCGCGAGTAACGCGCAGTGTTTGCCGCTCCCCGCAACATCATTTGACCAATCAGCGCGAGAAACATGATGCCAAACAGGAGGCCGATGAGGCGCATGTTAAGGCGCATATCTCCGTTCAGGATGTGGGAAAATTCATGGGCGATCACCCCTTGCAGTTCTTCGCGGGTCAGCAGTTTCATGCATCCGCGTGTCACTCCGACGACCGCATCGCTCGTCGTCTTGCCTGCGGCAAACGCGTTGATCGAGTCCTCGTCATCCATGACGTAGACCTCCGGAACCGGTACACCGGAAGCAATGGACATTTCCTCCACCACGTTGATCAGGCGCCGCTCATAATAGTCGGTTGTCGAGGAATCGACCAGCCGTCCGCCGAGTTCTTTGGCGACCACCTTTCCGCCGGCAGAAAGCTGAAGAGATTTGTAGCCCGAGCCGGCAAAAATCAGAGCCACCGTTCCCGCGGCCGTCCCGGCCAGCACGCCGGGGTTCAAAATCGAACCTCCCGAATTTCCCGTGAAAACAAGAACAGCCGTGACCGTCGCGCAAACCGCCGCGACGATTCCGGTTACTGCGAGGATGAAATAGAAAACAAGCGTCTTCGATTTTTTCCTCGCCTGTTCCTGGTGCTCGAAAAAATCCATTTCAAACTGGCTCTGCCGTCGATTCGATCAAACCGAGTTCGTTCACCGAACCAACCCTGTCTGTTCGTTTTGGCGAGTTGCCGAAGGGAGCGATCAAAACTCGACTTTTACGTTCTCGCGTTCGGAGTCATCGCTGACTTCGAACATCGTGGCCGGTCCGAAATTGAACATGTTGGCGATGAAGTTCGAGGGGAACATCTCGATCTTGTTGTTGTAGTGCATCACCGAGTCGTTGTAGGACTGCCGGGAAAACGCAACCTTCGATTCGGTGGACGTCAATTCTTCCTGGAGCTGGAGCATGTTCTGGTTGCTGCGCAGCTCCGGATAGCTTTCGGAAAGCGCGAACATCCGGCCAAGCACACCGCCGAGGCCACTTTCGGCCTGAGCCAGGGCCTGCATTGAGGCTGCGTCACCGGTGGAAGCATTCTCACGAGCCGACTGCGCCATATTCCGGGCCTCGATTACTGCTTCAAGCGTCTCCCGCTCGTGTTTCATGAAGCCCTTGGCCGTTTCCACCAGGTTGGGGATCAGATCATGTCGGCGTTTCAGCTGCACGTCGATTTGTGCGAAAGCATTTTTGTAGCGATTGCGCAATTTCACGAGGCCATTGTAGAGCCCGATGACAAAGACCACCGGAATGACAACAACCGCAATAATAATCAAAATAATTATAATTCCACTCATAGACTCTTCTGTTTCTTGCAGTTAAGATTGATTGAAGCTTTCGGTGAATTTTTGATAATGGAGGGGAATTTTCAAAATTTCACCGGAAATGTTACCAGCCTGAATAAAGCGCACCATGCGTCTTTTTTCGATTACAAAAGAGGACTCGATTTGCAGTGCAGCGATTTTGGTCGCTTTGCTCTCCAACTTCGTGCTCCTGACTCCCGAATTACGAGCCGAAAAACCGCTGCAGGGTTGGCGGGAATTGAGGGAATCCGAGTTGAAATCCATTCCCGCTCCGCCCCGGGAGTTTCGGGGTGTCTGGGTCGCGACTGTTTACAATCTCGACTGGCCCAGTAAACCCGGTCTTCCGGTCGCCGTTCAAAAAGAGGAATTGCGCGAGATTTTTGAACGCTCGAAAGAGCTGAACCTGAACGCGGTCGTGTTCCAGGTCCGGACGATGTGCGATGCTCTGTACGACTCACCGATCGAGCCGTGGTCCTACTACTTGACTGGCAAAATGGGAAAAGCGCCTGAACCGTTTTATGATCCACTTGCTTTCGCTGTTGAAGAGGCGCACGCCCGGGGTCTTGAATTGCACGCCTGGATCAATCCGTATCGTGCCCTAACGGGATACTACGGGGACAAGATTGCGGATAATCACATCAGTCAGAATTTTCCCTGGCTGGTGCATAAGAGCGGCAGCCATTCGTTTCTCGATCCTTCATCCGTTTTCGTCAGGAACCGCGCGATCACCGTTGCTTTCGACATCATCAATCGCTACGACGTCGATGCGATCCATCTGGATGATTATTTTTATCCCTATCCCCGCGACGGCGCTTACGAAGGGACTTTGGACGACGAAGAAAATTGGCTCCGCTTTCAATTCGAAAAAGGCGACATGGCCAAGGCAGACTGGCGCCGTGAAAACGTGAATGTTTTGATTCGGGATCTCTACCGCGACATCAAGCGCCACAAGCCGCACGTGAAGTTGGGCATCAGTCCCTTTGGAATTTGGAAAAAGGGCGCCCCGGCGAATATCCGGGGCCTTAGTTCGTACTCCCAGATTTTTTCGGATTCCCGGAAGTGGCTGCGGGAAGGCTGGGTCGATTATTTTTCGCCCCAGTTGTACTGGAAAATGGAAGGGCCGCAGAGTTTCGCCTCCCTCTACAAATGGTGGCAGGATGAAAACGTGCAGGGCCGCCACCTTTGGCCAGGTGTTGCCACGAGCCGAATCGGCGAAGAAGGCTCCGGAGGTGAGAGCGATGGCCGGGGAGCAACGGAGTTGCTCGAGCAGATCAGTTTTACCCGCACGCATTTGAATAAATCGCCTGCCAGCGGGCAGATTCACTGGCATTGGGAGGCTTTCGCGACCAATCGTGGCGGCATCAGCCGGATGATCACCAAAAAGCGCTACGCCGAGCGTGCTCTCACGCCGGAGAGCCCGTGGCTGGCGGGGCAGGGCGCCGAAGCTGCCGAAGATGACGGGGAATTGCCTGTCGCAACCGGAATCAATTTGCGCAGAGTCTCTCCGCCAGTCGCATCGGGAAAAAAGAAAACCCCTTCCGAAAACGCAGAAGAAGAGGCCGATGATACTCCTGAAACCGGTTCCTGGATTTTGACCTGGAATTCCTCCATGGATGAAGTGAGCCCCAGTCATCAATGGTGGGCCGTGCAGGTAAAAACAGGAGAAGGCGAAGACGCGAATTGGGAATTGAAGGAAACCGTTCGTGCCACCGGGAAACGGGCCGTCCGCATCTCCAACATCGAGAAAATTAGCGCGATCTCGATCCGGGCAGTGGATCGGATCGGTGAACTCGGGCCGGCGGCAGCAGTCGAGCGGATTGAGGACCCAGAGAAAACGGATTCAGCCGAATAGATCCAGGCCCGACTGACTGAATTGAAACCGGAGAAGTGGGCAGTCCAACTGATCGCGAAGTACAGCCTCATTCGAAGCAGTGGATTCATCAGGCTCTCCGTCTGCCAGATCATTCAGAATCACCGTCCTGCAATCCAGGCCATCCCGTTCGATTTGATTCACAGTCAGCAGGGTGTGATTCAAAACTCCGAGACGGTTCGCCGCGACAACCACGACCGGCAATTGCAGCGAGCCAGCAAGATCAGCGACAGAAAATCCGCTTTCAATCGGGACCAGCCAGCCACCGGCGCCTTCAACGATCACGGCATCAAAACGGCTTTTCAGGTCGTCAAAGGCCTCCAGGACTGAGTCCAACTCCCATTTGGGTCCCTCGATTTCCGCCGCAGCCTGTGGGGCCACAGGCGTCTCAAAATAGACCGGGTTAATGTCCTCTAGAGTGATTCCCGTGCCTTCACAGACCGAAAGGATCGCCCGGGAATCCGACCGATCCCGCCCGCACTCGACCGGTTTAAAACCGACCGTGTTGGTTCCGCTCGACCTCAGCGTCCGCAAAAGTTCGCAAAGGACGTGCGTCTTTCCCACCCCGGTATCGGTGCCGGTAATAAAAATCGATTCGGCCATTCAGTATTGCTTTTCGATGCGAACGAACCAAGAGGGTTCGTTCGGCAAACAGACCCTGTTGGTTCGAAATCGGCGGGACTCAGTTTTGTGCGACCATCACGCCCGGCTGAGCCTGCGGCTGCCAGGAATCCACGATCTGGACGACGGTGCCGCTGCCGGTGTTGTCAAAAAGTACGGGCGCAACCGAGTGCGGAAGCCGGACGCAACCGGCCGAAGCGGCATGGCCCGGCAGGTCTCCGATATGCATGCCGTATTCGCTGGTGTCGAGCCTCATCCAGAACGGCATTTCGCAGCCGTAGAGAGTTGAGCGCTTACCGGTCCGAATCCGTTCGGTGATTTTAAATTCGCCGCGTGGCGTGATTTTCCCGGCCCGGGCCGTGGAAACCGCTGTGTCGATGGCGATTTGACCGTCGATCAGCAGGTAAGCCCGTTGCTGGCTGACATCGACGACGACTTTTCGTTCGGCTTCCACGCCGTGGGTAGCATTCAGCAAGTCGTAATTGAACCGTGCGTCCCGGTGGGCATCCACCCATCCGCTGGAGTGCTGCTGGACCGGTGCCTTCGTGCTGCGAACCACTTGCCGGGCTTCCTGGCGTTCGGCACGGGCTTCCGCCCGTTTTTTGAGCAATTTCTTGAACGGGCCCGCCTGCGCGTCCGTTGCAGAACCGAGAGAAATCCCGACGATTGCGAGGGCCACGGCCATTTCACGCACGCCGTGTGCTTCGACCTCGGCTTCTTCGAGAAACACGTCGAAATCTTCGCTGTCGGAATTACAGAAGGCCTCAAACTGTTTATCGGTCGCCCGCAAGATTCCGAGGAGTTGCACTTGTGCGCCGGCGGAGTCGCCGTCGCGGGGTTGCCAGCGAATCAACGGAACGTGACGGCCTTCAAATTTCGAATCGTCGGCGGAATCGAGCGCCTGTCCCATCGATTCCAGGAAACGGCGGACGTAGTCTCGGGGTTCCGCCGCATCCGATAAATCATCGAAACGGGCGTGGCTGTCGAACAGGTGATTGAAATCAATTTCGACGGCCTGATCGCCCGGTTGGAGAGCGGGGTCATCCGTCACTTCGTCAAGGCCCACATCAAATTGCTGGAATACTTCTCCTCCCGGAATGGTGCGATTGGGGGCGACTCCCCTGTCTGAAATTTCGAACCCGATTTCCGAATCCGAAAGCGTCGAAATGTAAAAATCGAGGGGTGTAAACGGAGTGGTCGTTGTTTCGGCTTCGTATCCC
>JABDJT010000026.1 GCA_013003335.1 Verrucomicrobiales bacterium
AAACAACCCTGTTGGTTCGTTCCGAACGAAGCGTGCTAACACAAAAACGCCCCCGCCCCCGTTGGTTTTCCGTCCCGGGCGACGTAACTTTTTCGCCCGCAAAGCGTTCAAGTTTTAGGAATGAAATACACTTTTCTCATCGCAATCTTTGGCCTGGCGACCTTCTCTTTCCCGGCCTCCCTCGAGGCCGGGCAAAAGCTGAATGCCAGCCAGAAAATCGACCGGATTATTAAAGCCGGTTACAAGGAGCACGGGGTCCAGCCCAATCCGATGGCCAGCGATGAGGTGTTCGTTCGCCGGATCTATCTTGACGTGATTGGGCGCGTCCCCACGATGGCGGAAACGGTCACGTTTCTTGAATCAAAGAATCCGAACAAGCGCGCACGGCTCATTGATGAACTGCTGAATTCCGACGGATACGTCTCGCATCACTACAACTACTGGGCAGACATCCTGCGAGCCAAATCCCGCCTGAACGGCAACGGCCAAAGCCTGCCGGCCGGTTATGCCTTCGAAAAATGGATCAAGGATTCACTTCGGGAAAACAAGCCATACGACCAGTTCGTGAAAGAGATGGTCAGCGCCTCCGGGAATTCCTGGGAGAACGGAGCGGTCGGTTACTACATCCGCGATTTCGGTATGCCGCTGGATAATCTTGCCATCACCACGCAAGTCTTTCTCGGAACGCAGATCGTCTGCGCCCAGTGCCACGACCATCCTTTCGACAAGTGGACCCAGATGGATTATTACCAGCTTTCTGCGTTTACCTACGGAAAGGTCACGTCCAACAATTCCCCGAACCAGCGCGAAGCACTTGCCTTCCTGCAAAAGCGGAAGAAGAAGGTCCCGCAAAAGGCCCAGCAGGACGTGCGCCGTGCCTTCTCGGAAATCCTGCGCCCGGTTCGTTTCAACGCGGTCTACGACGTCAACCGCAAGCTCCGCCTCCCTCACGATTATCAGTACGACGATGCCAAGCCGCGATCTCTGGTGGATCCGGAAACGCCGTTCGGTCCGGAAGCTCCGCTGAGCGGGGCGGATCATCCATCCGAGGCATTTGCCGAGTGGCTGACCTCAGAGCAAAACGACCGGTTTACGACGGTGATTGCCAATCGACTCTGGAAAAAAGCATTCGGGGTCGGGATTTACGAGCCGGTCGATGAGTTGACCCATCACAGTCAGCCTTCCAATCCGGAATTGATGGCGTTTCTCGAAGCCCGAATGAAGGGCTTCGATTACGACATGAAAAAATTCCTGCGCATGGTGTACAACACTGAGGCCTATCAGCGGGAGTCGAGTCGGGAAGCCGTAACCCTTGGCCTCCCGTATCACTATCCCGGTCCGATCCTTCGAAGGATGTCCGCCGAGCAAATCTGGGATTCCCTGGTGGCCATGGCGGTTGACAACCCGGATGCGCCTTCTCCGGCACATGAACTGGAAATCAAGAAACAGCTGACGGAGGTGCAATTGGTTGCGGAAGCGATTTACGACCAGAAACCCGGAGAATTCCTGAGAAATGCCCATGAGATTGCGCAGGTTCAAAAACGACTCGCCGGCGAAATCGAACAAGCTCAAAAAGAACTGGCCGACGCACGGGCCAGCAAAGATCCCAAGCGAATTCGGGAAGCAATTTCGGAGGTCGGCAAGATCCGCCGACAGCTCGCCATCGAAGTCGAAAAACAGGTTTACCGGGAGGCTCTCGAAGAAAAAATCGAAATGGCTTCCGCGGCAACCGGGAGCGGGAATTTTCTCGCAGACCTGTCCAGCGTCGTGACAGCAGGTGGCGATCAGACGATCTCGGAAGGGATGGAGACGTATACCGAGGAGCGAAGAGGGCTGATCGACCCGCTGGTGAAAGCCCTTCTGAAAGAAGAGGCTGACCAGATCCGGGCCGATGAACTGGCACGCCGCGAACGGGAAACCGCGGAGTGGAATGTGGGTAAAAAGCAGCGCCCCATCTACAACGCATTCGCCAATCGCCGGGAGCAATTTGTCCGATCCTCGGAACTTCGATCTCCAGCGCCTCCCGGACACTTCCTTCGCGAGTTCGGGCAAAGCGATCGCGAAGTAGTCGAAAATGCGAACGATCAGGCCTCCATCACCCAGGCACTGGCGATGCTGAACGGCCCGACGATCAACGCCATCACGCATCCCTACTCCGTCCTGGGCCGCGAGATGAAAGGGCAAACCTACCGGGAACGGCTCGATACAATTTACCTCACCATGCTGAGCCGGAAACCGACCGATGAAGAGCGGAAGATTTTCGCCGAAGCCTTTGCCGCTGATCCGGAAGCCGGTTCCGTCACCGGAATCGTGTGGACAATCCTGAACATGCGCCAGTTTCTCTTCGTGCAGTAAGTGCACCCGAAACCGTTCCCTGAATATTTTTTGAAAATGAACGCCTTCAAAGACGACCAGAGCCGCCGACAGTTTATTAATCGCGCAGCCAAAACCTTCCTGGGAGTGTCAGCTGCCGGAGGAGGAATGTCCCTGCCTGCAATTACGCAGGCTGCCGGGAAAGGAGCTTCCGAGCTTCGGCAAATCGCCACCGCCAAGCGGGTGATCTACCTCTACATGAACGGGGGAATGTCCCACCTCGACACCTTCGATCCCAAGCCGGGCCACGAAGTCATGGGGCCAACCGGAACGATCAACACGAACGTCGATGGCATGCGCTTTTCCGAATACCTGCCGCGAATCTCGAAGCAGGCTGACAAACTCGCTGTCATCAATTCGATGACTTCCACCCAGGGAGCGCACAAGCAGGGCAACTACATGATGCACACGAGCTACGAATTGCGCAGCTCGATCCGCCATCCCGCCATGGGTGCATGGCTCCTCAAGTTTCAGGGCAAGCGGAATCAGACCCTGCCGGGCAACGTCATGATCGGAAACGATTCCAACCATCCCGGTGCCGGATTTTTCGAAAGTAAGCTTTCGCCGGTGATGATCAGCAACCCCGCTGGCGGTTTACAAAACACCATGATGCACCGCGGCATGAACGATGACCGGTTCAACTTTCATCTCGATCTCGCCCAAAAGCTCGACCAGCCATTTGTCGAAAAATACGACCAGAAAAATGTCCGGGCGTACACCGACATGTATGACGACGCCATCAAGCTGATGAAAAGCAGCGACCTGGCCGCCTTCGATATATCAGAAGAACCGGAATGGCTGCGGGATCGCTACGGCGACAACAACTTTGGACAGGGCTGCCTCCTCGCCCGGCGCCTCATCGAAAATGATGTCCGGTTTGTCGAGGTCACCTACGGAAGCTGGGACACTCACAACGCCAACTTCGTCAATCTGCCCGACAAAGCGGAGGTCCTCGATCAGGGTCTCAGCACATTGCTTTTCGACCTCGAAAAACGGGGGTTGCTGGACGACACGCTCGTCGTCCTGGCCACCGAATTCGGTCGTACACCCGAGATCAACCAGAACGAAGGCCGGGATCATCATCCCCAGGCATTTTCCTGCCTGCTCGCCGGAGGCGGAATTCGGGGCGGACAAGTCCTCGGTAAATCGGATGACCGTGGTGCCAACATTGAGGACAGCCCGGTTAAGATTCCGGATTTGAATGCCACGATCGGGTATGCCCTCGGATTACCCCTCAACCAGGTTCTCTATTCCCCGTCCAAGCGCCCATTCACGGTCGCTGACAAGGGGAAACCGCTCGCACAGTTGTTCGGCTGAAATCGAATGAACGGGGTTTATTCAGCGAACCAACGCTGTTGATTCGTTCAGCCACCCTCCCGGACCCGGTTTTTTTCCTCTTCGCGCTGCTCATTCAGCCGGGAAATTTCGCGAACTTTCTGTTCCTCCAGCTCGGGGAGCTCGACAAAATTGCCGGATTCAGCTGCCTGCTGAATCAGACCGTCGAGAAACATTTCTTTCTCCGCGATCTTCGCTTTGAATTTTTCGTCGATCGAGGCGAGTTCGGCCTTCTGTTCGTCGGTGAGTTTCGCGGTCGGGCCGGACTCCTGCTCGAGCCGTTCCATGGCAAGTTCGTAGGCGCTTTTCATGGGATCACTCCTCTTCGTCGGATTCTTCCTCCACTGCTGCACCAAACTGAAGCTCGGGCATGGAATCGAGAAGTTTCGTCAATTCCGGCCAGCCCTCTTCTTTCTGGCTTTGAAAGACATGGAGATACAGCCGGACGACTTCCGGATCGTGATCTTTGACCAGTTTTTCGATCGTCGATTTCAGCTTTTTCGGCGGGAGCTTGTCCGGCAGATCATCGGCCGCGCCTTCGCCGTCGTGCTCGATACCGACTCCATCGAGGAAATCGGTCAGCACCTTTTGATGGGCTTTCATCAGCCACAGTTGCAGCACGTTTCCGGCGATTTCCTCCGAACCTTTCAGGCGGATATTTTTCAGGAGCCAGTCGATTTGGCGCGGGGCCGGTTTCCGCTGCACAAAAACAGGCCGGAGACGGCGATTTTGAGCGAGAGAACTGAGGGACGCCGTGTAAACCTCTTTTTGTTCGTCGCGTAGATATTGGAAAATCGATTTACCGAACTCGTCGGTCGATTCCTGAAAAATCTGGTAGGCTTTCATGAATGAGCTGAGAGCCCGTAACCAACGGCATCGACCGGGAATGTAAACTGTGATTTCTGCGGATTACTTGAGAGGAACTGAAAATTCCTGGGCCAACTTGCCCTCTACATCGCGGAGCTCAAGATTGACCGTTTGCTTGGCCCAATCGATGCGAACCATTCCGTAATTCCGTTTTTGAAAATTGGTCGTGTTCTCAATCCGATGACGATTCACCTCGCCCGCACGACCACCCCCGGCATTGGTGAGGCCGCTGGAAGTCAATTCGTAGAGCGGAAACCCGGGGCTGGTTGGATCGTCAGTTTTCAGGACGGAGATTTCACCCATGTGCCGATCACCGCTTACAAAAATCACGTTTCCCGCACTTTTTCCCCCAAGGAGCTTGAAGAGGCGGGCGCGTTCCAGCGGCATATTCTCCCAGAGCTCCCACTTGTGATCCTGCGGAATCACCTGGATGCTTGAGGCGATAATCCGCAAATCTGCCGGCACTTCGAGCTGATCGGCCAGCCATTTCCACTGGGCTTCTCCCAGCATCGTGGCTGCCGGATCCGTATTCCGGTCATAGGGCCCGTCCGGTGTTTTTTTCGGAAGTGCAACCAGTTCGGAACGAAAATAGCGGGTATCCAGTCGGATGATTTGCGTTCGCCTGCCTTCCGGCCCGAACAGATCCGCCTCGTAGATTCCGGGGCGCCCCCGGGACGGGGCATCTTCCGGTGTTTGAAAAAAGGCGTGAAACTCGGCCTCTGATTCGACCTTCATCGGATATTCCGCTCCTCCGTCATTCACGCCATAATCGTGATCATCCCAGACCGCTAAAACCGGGCAGGTTTCCCGTAATTTCTGGTATCCCTCCTTCGCCGCGAGCTTGCCGTATTTCTCGCGCATCACGGCCATGTCTTCCGTGTCGCCATAAATGTTGTCCCCGAGAAACAGGAACAAATCCGGCTGCTCCGCGACGATCGGGTCCCAAATCGGCTGGGATTTTCCTTCATGGGCGCATGATCCGATCGCGATTTTCGTGAGCGTTTTCCCGGGTTGGACAGATGCGAAAGCGACTGCCGAGTCTGAATCACCTTTCTCTTCGCAACCCACGCACAACGCCATTGCGACGATTCCGCTAAAAACTGAATGCGCCCGAAATTTTGGGAAAAGTGATTCTGTCATCTGGCATTGAGCCTACCGGCTTCCCGATTCGTAGCAAGCAATTGCAGAATGCGGATGCAAAGTTGAATTTTTCCCGATTTTTTCGTTCGAAATTTGCGGGATTCACGGGTTTCTGTGGGCATGCCATTCAGCGAATTCCGCGAACGCGTCATCGCCCATGCCGAAGAAGCCTTGTTTCCGCTTCGGCAGAAAACGGATGACCGGTTGGAGCTGTTGAAGATTTACCGCCGATTCCTGAAACAGGAAAATCAGAGAATCGAAAAGGCGCACAAGTCCGGCGAAGGCGGATTGGCAGTGGCCGCCCAGCGATCCGCCGTCCTGGATGTCGTGATCAACGATTTGTTTTCCCAGACTCAACTCGAGACCGGGGATGAGAATCAAATGACACTGGTCGCCAGTGGAGGATACGGCCGGGGGATGCTCAACCCGGGCAGCGATATCGATTTGCAGTTTTTGATGCCAGTGTCGACTCGATCAGTCCCGAAAGAAGCAAGCGAAACGATCGAGCAACTCCTGCTGATGCTGTACGACGTCGGATTCAAAGTCGGCCATGGAGTTCGCTCGACGAAAGAAGCGATCAAATTCGCGAACAACGATCACCAGACAAAAACGGCACTGCTTGATGCCCGCTTCATCGCCGGTGATGCCAGCTTGTTTGATGATTTCGAGGACAAGTTCTTCAAGGGTTGTATCCAGGGAAAAGAGAAAGATTACCTGGCACTCCGAAGCCGGGACATCCGCGCCCGCCACAAGAAATATGACCGCACCGTTCATTTGCAGGAGCCGAACGTCAAAGAGGGATGCGGTGGCATCCGCGATTACCACAACCTGATTTGGGTATTGTGGGTTTTGCGGCGTTCCCGCGACCTCGAAGCCCTGGTCAAAGAAGAGTTGCTGACCCCGATGGCCTTCGAACAAATCGAGGAGGCCTACGAATTTTTGATGCGCGTCCGCAACGGGCTTCACTACGCGCAGAAAAACCGGTCAGGTGATTTGCTGACCCTGCGCCTGCAGGGAGTCGTGGCGAAGGCATTCGGTTACCCGGGCAAGACCATGGTCCGTCGCAGCGAGGAGTTTATGCGGGATTACTACCGGCACACTCGTAATTTGTATCAGCACAGTACTTCCCTGATGCAGAGCTTCGAGTTGGAGGTGGACCGCGATGCGACCGGCCCCGTTCCGATTATCGGATTCCTGGCCCGCCGGCAAAAGAAGGCTGAAAAATTCGACGGATTTCTCGCACGCGAAGGACTGATCTTTCCAGAGTCAGACGAGATCTTCAAAGAGGATCCGAAACGCATGATGCGGTTCTTCCGTCACACGCAGCAGAGGCATTTGACCCTGAGTCCGGAGATTCGCAAGCTGTTCAAAGCGCACTGGCCGGACATCAACGGCAATTTCCGCAAGAGCAAATCGAACCGGGAGACGTTCGACGAAATTCTTCAGCACCGGGGTGACGTCGCCCGAACGCTTCGGCAAATGCATCGGGTCGGGTTTCTCGGCCGATGGCTTCCGGAGTTCGGACAATTGACCGACCTGGTGCAGCACGAATTTTTTCACCGCTACACCGCGGATGAACACACACTGCGCTGCATCGACAAGCTGGATTCGCTGGTGAATTCCAACGATCCGAAAGATCAGTTTTTTAAAATGCTGTTCCAGGATATCGAGGATCCCGTTGGATTGTACCTTGCCCTGATCATGCACGACACCGGCCGGGCCGAGAATGTGCGAAAGCACGAAGACGGAAGCGCCATGCTTGCAAGTGAAGTCTGCACCCGGCTTCGGTATCGGGGCGACCGGCGCCGCCTCATAACGTTTTTAGTCGATCACCATCTGACCTTTTGGAGAACGGCCACCACCAAAAACCTCGGAGATCCGGCCACCATCGCGGAATTTGCTGCGGCCGTGCACAACCGGTCGTGGATGGAGGCTCTCTACCTGTTCACCTACGTCGATTCGAAAGGCACAAACGAAGAAGCCTGGAATGACTGGAAAGGATCGCTGATGCACGAGCTCTTCCGGTCCACCTGTCGCTTTTTTGAAAACCGGAAGGAATTCGATAAGAAATTCAATCGTCCGGTCAACGAGACCCGGGACAAGGTGGCCGCAAAGCTGCCGGAATCCTATCGGGAAGAGATTGAAGCTCATTTCCGGATGATGCCGGAGCGCTACCTGAAATACCGGGGCTCCACCAGCATCACCCGTCACGTGAAGCTGTTTCACCGGTTTTTGAAAATCGTAAAACGCGACTCCGCTGACTGCCTGGTGCCGGTTGCCGGTTGGGAAAACCGGGAGGACGAAGGATACACCCTGCTGGAAGTCGCGGGTTGGAACCGCCACCATTTACTCGCGAAAGTGGCCGGCGCACTCGCGGCACGGAATCTCAACATTCTCAGTGCGGATTTGTTTGCCCGCGAAGACGACCTCGTCCTCGATATTTTCCGGATCTGTACGACCGATTTCCGACCAGTCCGATCGAAACGGGAAATTGAGCGAATCGAAAAGCTGTTCGAACAGGAATTTGGGCACACCGAGAAAAACATCGATTTCCATGAATTGATTGAGAAAAATCAGAAGCCCTCAATCTACCGTGACGTGGAGGACGACATTCAGATTCCGCAGCGGGTTTTCGTGAGCAATGAATTGAATCCCGACATGACCGTTCTCGAAATCCAGGCCCGGGACCGCATTGGACTGCTGTACGATTTATTCACCGTCCTGGGCGACCAGAACGCCGAGGTCGAGCATGCCCGGATCAGCACCCAGGCCGGTGCGGCCATCGACCGCCTGTATCTTGTCGACAGCAAGACCGAACAAAAAATTGCCGAAGACCAGTTGGAAAGAATCGAACGGGAAGTGGCCGGAATTCTGAAAATCGAGTAACACGAATCAACAGGGTCGGTTTGGCGAACCAACCCTGTTTGTTCGAAATTGGTGGATTTTTCGGTCCAGCGGGACAAGATGGAAACCGAACTTTTTGAATCGCGATATGCAATTTGAACAACTCAAACGAACCTACGAGCAGCCGTTTTTTGATCTTCTGAAACAGGCGCGAGCCGTCCATGAAGAGCATTGGACGGACAACGAAGTTCAGCTTTGCACCCTGTTGAGCATCAAGACCGGTGGTTGCTCCGAGGACTGCAGTTATTGCGCGCAGTCGGCCCGATACAACACGGAGGTCGATTCCGAACGATTGATGGAGCGCTGCGACATCCTCGAGCGTGCCAAGGCGGCCCGCGAAAACGGCTCGACCCGATTTTGCATGGGAGCAGCCTGGAAAGGTGTCCGTGACGGAACGAAGCGGTTTGACGAAGTGCTCGAAATTGTGCGGAGCGTGAGCAAACTCGGAATGGAAGTCTGCACGACGCTTGGCGAACTTGGCGCCGAAGAGGCCAAAAAACTGAAGGAAGCGGGCGTGACCGCCTACAATCACAACATCGATACATCGCCGGAACACTATCCGGAAATCGTCTCCACTCACTCTTTCGAGGATCGTCTCAACACCATTCGCCACGTGCAGGACGCGGGCATGTCAGTCTGCTGCGGAGGAATCCTCGGACTGGGCGAAAACACGGATGATCGACTCCGGATGCTGGAGGTAATTTCCAATTTCAACCCCCAACCCGAAAGCGTGCCGATCAATTCCCTGGTGCCGATTCCGGGAACGCCCCTGGGGGACTCGGTGGAGCCTGTCGACAATTTTGAAATCATCCGGATGATTGCCGTCGCCCGAATCGCTGTTCCAAAAGCCAAAGTCCGGTTGTCCGCCGGTCGGAATGCGATGAGCGAGGAAATGCAAACTCTCTGCTTTTTCGCCGGCGCGAACTCCATTTTTTACGGGGATAAATTGCTGACGACCACGAACCCCCAGTCGGAGGCCGATTTGGCCCTACTCGAGAAACTGGGCCTTGCTCCTCAAGCTCCCTACACGAATCAGGATCGTCCCGGACAGTCAGCCGAACTCGCGTCTCACTGATTTGATTTGGCAGTGCGGCAGCCGGGAGATCGATCTGTCCCGCGAAGGCGGGATCATGGGCATCCTGAATGTCACGCCGGACTCCTTCTCGGACGGCGGAGAATTCAATCGAGTGGATTCTGCCGTTGCGCATGGCTTGAGCATGCTTGATGACGGAGCCCTGATCATTGATGTCGGAGGCGAATCGACCCGGCCGGGCGCCGCCGATGTCCCCTCCGACTTGGAAACGAGCCGGGTTTTACCGGTCATCGAGGGAATCGCCGCTGCAAAGCCCGACGCATTGATATCCATCGATACCTCCAAATCAACAGTAGCGCGAAAAGCCATCCGGGCTGGCGCGGCGATCGTCAATGATGTGACGGGGTTGCGGGGCGATCTGGACATGGCGGAGACAGTCGCGGAATTCGGGGTCGGCGTCGTCATCATGCATATGCAGGGGAGACCTCGCACGATGCAAAGGGCGCCGGAATACCGCGATGTCGTGGCTGAAGTGCGAGAGTTTTTTGAAATGCAATTCAGCCGGGCGATCGCCGCCGGAATCCCCCGGACCGCTATTGTTTTCGATCCCGGTATCGGGTTCGGCAAAACATTGGAACACAATTTGGAGCTTTTGCGGAACCTGGAATCACTGACCGTGCAGGGCCGCCCTCTTTTGCTGGGCGTTTCCCGAAAATCGTTTATCGGGAAGTTGATCCAATCCGACGAAGTGGAAGACCGGAACTGGCCAACCGTTGCATTGACCGCTTTCGGACGCGAGAACGGTGTTTTCCTGCACCGGGTTCACGAGGTCCGCTCCAATCTGGATGCTCTTCGCATGTGCGAAGCAATTCTGAATGCGAAAGGCCCGGATTCGAAGTAAGTTAGGGCCGAATGGATGCGGTCCTGACATTTTTTGCCGATTACTGGCGAGCGGCGATCGAGGTGATCATTCTGTGGTTTATCATCTACCACATGTTCCGGTATTTCCGGGCCACCCGCGGGGCCCGGATCTTTATCGCCCTCGTGGCGATTTACATCTGCATGACCCTTCTGTCCCGCGTTCTCGACCTGGTCGTGATTGGCCGGTTACTGAATTATTTCTCGGTATTCCTGGCTGTCGCTCTGGTCGTGATTTTTCAGCCTGAACTCCGACGTGCGCTCGCTGAACTGGGCAGCCATCCCCTGTTCAATACCTTCAGCGAAAGCTCCCGCCAGGAATTCACCGAAAGGCTGGTCGAAATCTCCCAGACCCTATCGCGGCGGCGGGTCGGGGCCTTGATGGCTGTACAGAGGGGTATTGACTTGAAGCAGTATCTCGAAACGGGAGTTGAATTGGACAGCCGCCTCACTCCGGAGTTGGTATCAACGATTTTTCATACGGGAACCTCCCTGCACGACGGGGGAATGATTGTGCGGATGGGTGATGAACGGATCCTCGGTGCCGGTTGCGTGTTTCCTCTCAATCAAAGTGAAATGAGCGACCGGAGCGTGGGACTTCGGCACCGGGCCGCCATGGGGATTACCGAGGAGAGCGATGCCCTTGCCCTCGTCGTTTCCGAGGAAACCGGTCGGGTTTCCATTTCAGTGGAAGGCAAACTGGAAATGGATTTATCGGAAGAAGACCTGCGGGGGAGACTGAACGAAATTTTCCTGGCCGAAGGATTTGATGAGGACGAAGAAGAAAATGAAGCGGGGGAAGAAGAATTGGAGGAGGCAGACGAAGCGGTAATTGAACTGGCAAAATCGAAGAACAAGTCCAAGAAAAGCGATACTCCCAACGATGACCGCGATCTTGCAGAATCTGTTTCTTAACAACTGGCAATCCAAAATTGCCGCGCTCCTGGTCGCCATTGCGGTTTGGTATCTGGTCAAGTCATACCAGTCCGCCAGCCCGATTCGAACCACCCCGGTCCCCGGGGAAGCACCAGTTACGGACCCGCCGTCTCTCACCAGTCCTGTGCCCGGACCGGACACCACTGCCCTGCCTCCTGTCCCGGCGCCGTAACAGCTTTCATGACTCAACCTACCCGCCAGTTATTCGGCACGGACGGTATTCGAGCGCGAGCCGGAGTTTATCCACTCGATCCGGAAACCGTTCTCCGACTCGGCTGTGCCGCCGCTGACGTTTTGATTCCGAATCAACAGGGTACGATCGACGAACCAACCCTGTCGGATCGGGACTGGCCGTCGGTGGTGATCGGGAAAGATACCCGACAATCCTGCGATATGCTGGAAGCGGCCATTTCCGCAGGGCTGAACTTCCGCGGGATCGACGTCCGGCTGGCCGGCGTGATACCGACACCAGCCGTCGCGTTTTTGACGCGTCAGCTGCAAGCTTCCTTCGGAATCGTCATTTCAGCTTCTCACAATCCGTTTCACGATAACGGCATCAAATTTTTCGGTCCGGACGGATACAAGCTTGATGATGCTGTCGAATCAGCAATCGAATCGCGATTGCTTTCGGGAGAGGACTTTTCTGTGCCCGAATCGATCGGTCGGACCGCGCCGATCTCGAAAGCCGCCAACCGGTATGTACACTTTGTCTGCGACAGCGTGGAGGATCCGGCAATGTTTGAGGGACTGAAAATTGCGTTGGATTGTGCGAACGGAGCCAGTTTTGAAACCAGCGAAGCGGTTTTACAGCATCTCGGGGCGGAAGTGATCCCTTTTCACAACCGGCCGAGCGGCCTGAATATTAACGCGGACTGCGGATGCACCCATCCTTCTGCAATCGAGGAACTGGTCCGCGAAACCGGAGCGGACGTAGGGATCGCTCACGACGGAGATGCAGATCGGGTTTTGCTGGCGGATGAAACCGGATCAGTCCTGGATGGAGACGAGTTGATGGCGATTGCGGGGATCGACATGATCGAACAGGGAGTCCTCCACGAAAATACGGTAGTCGCAACCTTGATGAGCAATGCCGGGCTGGACGAGGCACTTTCGAACGCGGGTGGACGGATCGTTCGTGCCGGAGTCGGCGACCGATACGTCATCGAAAAAATGCGGGAGGGCGACTTCAATTTCGGTGGAGAACAGAGCGGCCACCTGATTTTCCGTGACCAGAATACCACCGGTGATGGAATCATGGCAGCGGTGCAAATCCTGCGGATCATGAAACGCCGCCAACAACCGTTGAGCGAGCTGAGGAAATTGATGCACAAATTCCCCCAGGCTCAGCGAAACATCCGGGTGGTGGAGAAACCGCCCGTCGAAAGTCTGGAGGTCGTGCAAGGCCTGATCGCCGAGACTGAGCAGGAACTGGGCAAGGCCGGTCGAACGCTCCTCCGGTATTCCGGGACTGAACCCCTCCTTCGACTTTTGATCGAAGGCCGCGACAGCAAATACATCGAGTCCCGGGCCGATCAGATCGCGGCGGCGATCGAAGAACAGATTGGCGGGTGAATTTTCGGAAATGCCCCCTATCTTCCGCCCGACATGAAACGCAAAGGAATCATCCTCGCCGGAGGAGCCGGCACCCGGCTTTATCCACTGACTGAAGTTGCCTGCAAACAGCTTCTGCCGGTGTACGACAAGCCCATGATCTACTATCCCCTTTCCACCCTGATGCTGGGAGGGATTCAAGACGTTCTGATCATCTCGACACCGAAGGACACGCCGATGTTCGAAAAGCTGCTCGGAGATGGTTCCCGTCTCGGTATGAATATCGAATATGCGGTGCAACCCGAACCCAAGGGTATCGCCCAGGCGTTTTTGATCGGGGAAACATTTCTCGACGGAGACGGCTGTACGCTCATTCTCGGAGACAACATTTTTTACGGGAAACTCGATTTTTTCCGTCGAGCTCTCGAATTTGAAGACGGGGCCTGCATTTTTGGCTACCCGGTTCGGGATCCGGAGCGGTTTGGTGTCGTGGAATTTGAAGAAGAAACCGGCCGTGTCCTCAGCCTGGAAGAAAAGCCGGCCAAGCCGAAGAGCCATTTCGCCGTTCCCGGCCTTTACGTGTATGACGACAAGATTATCGAATACACGAAGGCCGTGAAGCCGAGCCCCCGTGGGGAACTCGAAATCACCGATGTGAACCTCGAGTATTTCAAGCACGATGAACTTCGCTGCGAACCGCTCGGGCGGGGAATTGCCTGGCTGGATAGCGGAACCCCGGCCAGCCTGCTGGAGGCCAGTAGTTACATTGCCACCATCGAGCACCAGCAAAGTTACAAGGTCGCCTGTATCGAAGAAATCGCATTCAACCGGGGCTTTATTGACCAGGCTGGTTTCGAAAAGGTAATCGCTGACACCATCAGCCCCGATTATCGGGACTATCTCACCATGGTTTTGAAAGAGCACACAGGATGAGACCTCAAAGTGTCGAATCCGTCTGAGAATTTCGAACGATTTTTTTGGTCGGGGTTCGGTTTTCGCCTACCTTCGCAAGGCGGTCGGATTTTCCGGCGCGATCCTCTCTATGAAATTTGTTTCCACACGCGGCACGGGTGAACCTGTCGGATTTTTTGAAGCCTTTGCCAATGGCCTGGCACCGGACGGCGGCTTGTATGTGCCGGAATACACTCCGTTATTGCCGAGCGACCTTCTCATCGACGAGGCACTCCCCTATCCAGCCCTGGCCTGGGATTTCCTGACCCTGTTTGATTCCGATCACGACGCGGAGGATCTGATTTCACTGGTCGACAAAAGCTACGGGGATTTTTCCGACACGATGAGCGCTCCGCTCACGCAGTTGTCCGCCAACCTGTATGTCCTGGAACTGTTTCACGGGCCGACCCTTGCTTTCAAAGATTTTGGTCTGCAACTCGTTGGAAACCTGTTCGAAGAACAAATTAAACGTACCGGCGAAACCATCAACGTGCTCGGCGCAACCTCCGGAGATACCGGATCAGCCGCGATTCACGGCCTGGCAGGAAGGGAAGGCGTCAATGTCTTCATCCTCTATCCAAAAGGCCGAATCTCCAAGCTGCAGGAACGGCAAATGACCTGCACGGGCGCAAAAAACATCTTTCCCATTCCCATCGAGGGTACATTCGACGACGCCCAGCGAATTGTGAAAGAGCTGATGGGTGACCTGGACCTGAAGGAAAAACTCCGTCTCTCCGCCGTCAATTCCATCAACATCGCGCGCATCCTGGCCCAGTCGATTTACTACGTCCACGCCTTCATGCAACTGGCGCCCGACGATCGGCACAATGTCAATTTCGTCGTACCAACAGGGAATTTTGGAAATGTATTCGCCGGCTGGCTTGCCTACAAAATGGGTCTCCCGGTCGACCGGTTCGTGGTGGCAACCAATCAGAACGACATTCTCTACCGCCTTTTCACCACGGGAGAATACTCCGAATCCGAAGACGTCTCGCCCAGTTTTGCCCCGTCCATGGACATTCAGGTTGCTTCAAATTTTGAACGGTTCCTCTATTTCCATTCTGATCAGGACGGCGACAAGACCACGGAATTGATGGCAAAAATCAAAACGGAAGGCTCGCTCGAGATCCCGAATTTCGATCCGGATATTTTCACGGCAACCCGGAGCGACGATGCAGAGATTCTGGCCAATATTTCGCGGGTGAAAGAGGAATTTGATTACACGGTCGATCCCCACACCGCTTGCGGTTTTCAGGATATCGATCCCAATCAAACCACGATCGTTCTGGCAACGGCTCACCCGGCCAAATTTCCCGAGGTGATCAAGAAAGCCACCGGCGAAGCCGTGACTGAGGATTCGCTGGAAGCCCTGAAAAAGAAGCGGCAGAAACGACACAATCTCAAAGCCACTCCGGCGGCCATCCAGGCGTTTATCGAAAAGAATTCAGCCTGATTAGTTTTCCATCGAGCAGGGTCTGTTCAACGAACGAACCCAGTTCATTCGTTTTCGGCAATCTTGCCGCCAACCGGAGTCAGGATCACTTTCTGAATATCCATCACGGCCTTGCCAGCCTTATTCAGCGGCTTGATCGCCAGCTTGTGACGGTCGGACTCGGCCAGTTCCACTTCGCCGAGGGAAATGGTTTCCCAGTTCTGGAATCCACCGGTTTCCTTGACCGTGAACTTGAAGGTCTGATCGTTGACCATCACCGCCACCTCACTACCGCCGTTATCCGGACCGCATCCCTGCACGAGTTCGACTTTGAATTTTCCGGGGTTTGAAACCTCGAAATTCCATTCCGCCCAGTCGTCTTCCATCACCCAGTATCCCAGGCAGTTTTTCACGTCCTTCGGCTCATACCGCATCATCTCGGAAAAGGTCGTGGCCGTTTTGGCATGCAGTTCGATGGTACCGTCAATCGATTGACCGAGAATTTTTCCTTCGGGAGCCGGTATGAATTCGATTCCCTTGACTTGAAAGGTGGAATTATTGGACTTGTCACCCGTCAAAAGGGTGACCGGATATTCTCCCGGCTTTTCGATATAGGCTGTCCCCAAAATCAGGGTGTCCTCTCTTACATCACCACTGCTGGTTCTCGGGGCATAGCTTTTCAGGACGACTTTTTCCCCGATCTTGACGTTGACTCCCATTTTCGGCGCAAACGACTCGTATTTCAGGGCGACGTAATAATTTCCCCACCGCTTGAATTCAGCGTTCCAACTCCAATGAGCAAAATGGTCTCCGGGAGTATACTTTCCGTCCTTTTGTGAAACCGAAAACCGCCCCCGTTTCCGGTCCACTTTCAGCTCATAATCCGGAATTTTGGCTTCTGGCTTTAATCCGCCAAATGGATCCGGGGGAAGATTCGTGGCGGTGGGAGCCGGGTCCGATTCAGCAGACTTTTCTTTGTCCTGTGCCAATCCCGGGGTGGTTGGGAAAATGAGCACCACAAAGAGAATGAGCAGGGAAAACAGGGATGCGTGTTTCATAGAATCTATTGAGGCGAACTGGCAGATTAGCTTTTCGAATGCCGTTCCGCAATCCACTTTGTGCGCCACCCATTCACTGAATCAGGGTCCATCCAAGCCACATGATGCCGAAGTCTATGATCATGTGAC
>JABDJT010000057.1 GCA_013003335.1 Verrucomicrobiales bacterium
CCATCGGATTGACCGATCGAATCTTCACGCGCATTGGCGCCAGCGATGAACTGCACGCGGGTCGCTCCACCTTCATGGTCGAGATGACCGAAACCGCCGCCATCGTCAACGGCGCGACCGACCGCAGTCTCGTCGTGCTTGATGAAATCGGGCGCGGCACCGCCACCTACGACGGACTCTCCATCGCCTGGAGCGTCGCCGAACATCTTCATGACGATATTGGTGCCCGGACACTTTTCGCGACCCACTATCATGAATTGACGGATCTCGCGACCTCCCGCCACGCGGTGAAAAACTACAATGTCGCGGTTCGGGAATGGAACGATCAGATCATTTTTCTCCGCCAAATTGTGCCGGGAGCGGCTGATCGAAGTTATGGCATCCAGGTCGCCCGGTTGGCAGGCCTGCCGGACAGTGTCATCAAGCGGGCGAAAGAGATCCTTGAAAAGCTGGAGACGGGCGAAGAGGCGAGCGGACTGATCGGCGATCAAGGAAAACCGCCGAAGAAGCAAACATCGGAGAAGAAGAAGCCCGGTCGCCCGAAAGTGGAAAAAGAGGCGGCGGGAACGTTATCGGATACGGAAGCCGAGTCGGAAGATGAATCGGAGTCGGATGAGGAAACACAGCTGAGCTTGTTTGGCTGACCGTTTTTCGATCCACAAGGTACATTCGCCAAACCAAACCCGTTGATCGTTTTTCACAAAACTTTCAAAAATCAGTTGCAAACCTTTCTTTCTCGTATTTCTGTCTAAACAGAAATTACTGAAATGAAGAATCTGACGCCTTTCCTCCAAAACTTCATCCTCCATTGGGGAGAAATGGGGACCAAGTGGGGCATCAACCGCACAGTGGCCCAGATTCACGCGCTACTGTTCACTTCGGAAAAACCCCTCAACGCGGAGGAAATCTGCGAAATGCTCGGCGTTGCGCGCTCAAACGTCAGCAATAGCCTCAAAGAGCTTCAGAACTGGGGAATCGTGAAAGTCGTCCACATCCCCGGCGACCGGCGCGATCACTTCGAGTCGATGAAAGACGTGTTCGAAATGTTTCGCGTCATCGCCGCCGAGCGGAAACGTCGCGAAATCGATCCGACCCTGGCGATGCTGAATGACTGCGCGGAAGACGCTGGAAAAACGAAAGCGAAAGCCGACGAATACGCAAAAAAGCAGCTCGAAGATCTCCGCGAATTCTTCGAGCTGGCGAGTGATTTTTACGACCGCATGAACAAACTCCCGACCAAATCAGCAGTCAAAGCGGTGAAGATGGGCGACAAACTCCTGAAATCGCTCGGGCTGTTCACGAAATAATCGGCTAACATTTTTTTGAACCTGAATTTCTCTTTTGACAGAAATGCCAGAAATAAACGACAGCGCAAAACTGGAGATCCGCGGGACGATGTTCTACGACGGCACCTGCAGAATCTGTGCAAATAGCGCGCTTCGCCTGCGCCCGTGGCTGGAGGAAAAATCGATCACGATTGCTCCCTTCGAAAATGGCGCTGCCGAAAGAGAAATGCGGGTGACCTGGCACGATGGCCGGGAATTCGGCGGCGCGGATGCCATCCGATTTCTTGCCCGCCAGTTCTGGTTTGCATTCCCCTTTGCGATTCTCGCCGGTCTTCCCGGATTCAAGTCGCTGACGAACGCCGGCTACCGGTTTCTCGCCAAAAATCGCCATTGCATGAACGGCACGTGCGCCGTCGATCTGAATCTCCCCTGTCGGAAAGACTGGATCGATTGGACCATTCTGGGTGTCCTTGTCACGGTCGCAACGGTTGCCGGATTCAGTTTTTCAACTCCCGCCTGGCTCTGGATGTGGGCGCTGGCCGGTGCGATGTGGACTGCTTTCAAGGTGATGAATTTCCGGAGGGAAGGGGGATTCCCCGCAGTGAACCCAATGTATTTTGCGTGGATCGGTACGGATGCCGTTGCATTTCGATACGATCGGGAACCAACCCTTCTCCGTCCGAATTTCGCGGAAGGAATTGTCATTTTCCTGATCGGGATTGCTGCACTGGTTTTCGCTTTACCCCGTATCGAGCACCCGCTCGCCATCGGCTGGATCGGCGTATTCACGATGCTCAGCCTGTTTCACTTCGGCAGCTTTCGAATTCTCGCCGACTTCTGGCGCACAATAGGATTTCCCGTCGAGCCGATCATGCAGGCGCCCTGGGCGGCCAATTCGCTCGCGGATTTCTGGGGCCCACGTTGGAACCGCGCGTTCAGCGACTGGGCACGGAACTGGGTGTTTCGCCCGCTCGTCCGCAAATTCGGCACGGCCCGCGGAACCTTGGCCGGTTTCTTCGCCTCGGGAATCGCACACGAGTTGGTGATTTCTGTCCCGGCTGGCGGCGGATTTGGATTGCCAACTCTCTACTTCCTCGTTCAGGCGCTTGGCCTCCTCGCCCAGCGGAAGGTCCCGGCCCTCCGCAATCGAATTGCCACGCTCGCGGTCGTCCTGATCCCCGCACCCATCCTCTTTCATCCCGCGTTCATCGAACGCGTGTTCAACCCGATGCTCGAACTCATCACCCGACCCTGAATGATCATGATCCACGATTTTCTCAAACCCGCTCTGTTCCTCGCCGGGATCGCCCACTTCGGCATCCTGGTCGCCAGCGCGAACGCCCCGAAAGCGCTGAACTGGCGCGAAAATCTCGAGCCGCTCCCCAAACTGCTCCGGCAAATGTTCTGGGTTTACGGCTGGTTCATTGTCCTGATGATCGTGAGTTTCGGGACGATCACATTCGTCCATCTCGACACCCTGGCGACTGCCGGAAATGAACTGGCTCGCTGGGTTTGCGGCCTCATCGCCGTGTTCTGGTTCGTCCGGCTCATGGTTCAGTTTTTCGTCTTCGATGCCAAACCGTTTCTTACGAACTGGTTTTACAAAGCCGGCTATCACGGTCTCACCCTCGTCTTCACTTTTCTCACCGCGGTCTATACCTGGGCTGCCCTGTATCCAAAGCCATGAACCACAACTCCACCTCGAAACGAATCATCCTCGCCGGCGGCAGCGGTTTTCTCGGCCGCGAACTGGCCGCCCATCTCGAGAGCCGGGGAGGATACGAACCGGTCATTCTGACCCGCAATCCGGACGGATACGAAGGTGCCGGACGCGCTGTTTTCTGGGACGGAAAAACCCTCGAGAATGAGTTGCGCACCGAAATCGAACGAGCGGCGGCGATCATCAACCTGGCCGGAAAAAACGTGAATTGCCGGCCAAGTGAAAAAAACCGCGAAGAAATTCTGACGTCACGCACCGATTCGGTGCGGGTCCTTGGCGAAGCTGTCCGAAACGTCAATGAGCCTCCGCCGGTCTGGATCCAGGCCAGCTCGCTGGCGATTTACGGGGATGCCGGGGACGCCATTTGCGACGAAAGCGCGCGAGTGGACGAAGGGTTTCCCGCCAATGTCTGCACGGCCTGGGAAGAAGAACTCGGCAAGGCCATTCTGCCAAACATCCGGTGGGCCGCTCTTCGAATTGGCTTTGTGCTGGGCAAAGACGACGGCGCATTGCCCTTTCTCGCCAAGCTCGTCAAACTCGGACTCGGTGGCAGCATCGGGAACGGCAAGCAGTGGATCAGCTGGATCCATCTCGACGACATGATCGCCCAGCTCGTCGAGGCACTCGAAAATCCGGCCATCTCCGGGATTTATAACGCCACCGGACCAAACCCGGTCACCAACGCGGATTTGATGACCACGCTCCGCCGCATATTAAACCGGCCCTGGAGCCCTCCCGCGCCGGCCTTCGCCGTGCGAATTGGAGCCCCGATTCTCGACAGCGATCCCGAAATCGCCCTCACCGGTCGGCGCTGCATCCCGAAACGACTCACCGAAGCCGGATTCGAATTCCGCCATCCCGATCTCGAGTCGGCACTCCGCGACATTCTCAAAACACACTAACAAACCCACAATGTTATGATCGAAAAATACCTCGATGAAATCCTGATCGCCGCCGCGGTCGGGCAACTCCTGATCGCCGCGCTCAATCTGCGGCTCGACAAAATCCTCCATTGGGACAAAGACCTCGCCAGTTTGCCAAAACTGCTTCGCGAAGTCTTCGTCGTTCACAAATGGTTCATCACCATTACCCTTGTCATCTTCGGGGCAATCACGATCCGGTTCGCCGGCGACATCGCTACCGCTTCATACGAAATGACCCGCTGGTTCGCAGCCGGGGTCGGCATTTTCTGGGGAATCCGGACCCTGATCCAGTGGTTCTACTACAGCCACGATCACTGGACCGGAAAACCCCGGGAAACAGCCATCCACTGGACCCTGACCATTTGCTACGGCGGCTGCGCCCTGACTTACCTCCTTGCGGCATTCCGATAAAAAATCGAATCAACAGGGTTGATTCATCGAACGAACCCTGTTGGATCGAAAACCGATCAAACTGATGAACTCCGAAAACCTGAAATTGCTCTACAACCTGAAACTTGTTTGCCGCTGGTCGCTCGGCCTCGTCTGGATCTGGGAAGGCGTCGTGCCGAAGATGCTGCTGCCAACGGAAATGCAGATCCGCGTAGTTGAAAACTCGGGCATCTACTGGCCCGACCCGGCCGGCTGGCTCGTCCTTCTCGGCTCGGGGATGATCGTTGCCGGAATCGTTCTGTGCATTGGCTGGATGGAACGCACTGCCGTCCTGGCCGCCTCCATTGCCATGACGATCCTGATTTTCCTGGTCGTCGGGAATAATTACCCGGCCTCGGTCGCCGACATGCACGGAGGCATCGCGAAGGACGCCTGCCTCTACGCGGCGGCCTGGGTCGTGTGGAAGCTCGCTCCAATCGTCCCGCGAAAACCGGTTGGAGAGGCGCCGGCACCCGCGTAATTTTGCCGCGTGACCGTTCTCGAAATCACCCCGGCTTCGCCGGAATATCCAGCCATGCAGCGGCTGCGCGACGAAATTTTGCGCAAGCCGCTCAGGCTTTCCATCACGCCTGAGGATCTCGAGGCGGAAAGCGATCAGCGCCATTTTGTGCTGATCGAAAACGAATCGGTGATCGGCTGCGCCCTGATGTTTCCCGTTTCAGAAACGGAGGCAAAAGTCCGGCAGGTTGCGATTGCTGAATCAGAACGAGGCCGCGGCCTGGGCGTTTTCCTGATGGAGGAGTTGGAAAAAACGGCCCGCTCGGACGGCTTCGAATCGATCCTGCTGCACGCCCGTGCAACAGCTGTTTCGTTTTACGAAAAAATCGGATACGAGATCGTCAGCGACCGGTTTATCGAGGTCACGATCCCTCATTTTGCGATGCGGAAACCGCTTGAGTAAGCTTGGCCATTTCGGCTCCGAAAATTTCGATCCGCTCGCGAATGGGATCGGAGACAGTTTCCCCGTCGAACGAATCCCTTGTTGCGTAAACGAACCGGGGCAGGATGACCGTCCGAAAATCCAGCATCAGGCTGTTCGCGATTGCCATCACGGACATGTAGCTGCCGCCTCCACCGGCGGCGCAGAGAAAGCCGGCAACCTTGTCCTGCATTGTCCCGCCCACCAGTTCAATCACGTTTTTCACGGCGGCGTTGACGTCAAAATTGTAGATCGGCACGGCGAAAACGATTCCGTCCGCCGCCTCGAATCGCATCCGCAATTTCGCCACGTCCGGTTTTTCGTAGGCCGCTCCGCCGTCGCAAATCGCCAGGTCAAAGTCGCGAAGATCGATAAAGTCGGGCGTCAGTCCGCCGGCATCCCAAAACTGTTTCAGGTGGCCCGCCATCTTCCGGCTGTTGCTTCCTTCGCTGAGGCTTCCGCTGACAATGAGCAAATTCATCGTTTCTATCGACGAGTGTTGGGAAAAAAGCTTGCGGTTGCAACTTGGCTTTTCAATCCAACAGGGTTCATTCACCGAACACACCCTGTTCACTCGTTCCTCCCCGTGCATCTCAGCGATCTCAACCTGAATCAATTCCGCTGTTTCGAATCGCTTCGCATTTCGATGGAGCCGGGCATCACGATTTTTTACGGCGACAACGCGCAAGGTAAAACATCGATCCTCGAAGCAGTCTGCGTGCTGCTTCGGCTGCAAAGCCCGCGCAGCTCCTCGGTCGCGGATTGCGTGCTGTTTGAAAAAAACGGGTTCGCCGTCGGCGGAAACCTCGTGACCGATTCGGGCGATGAGGCGGACCTGCGAATCCAGTGGGCGGAGTCAGGACGAAAGCTGTTCGTCGATGGGGAAACGCAGAAACGGGCCGGCGATTTTTTACGCCACAGCGCGCTGGTCGTTTGGATGGCGAACAATGACCTCGCGTTGGTTCGGGGGAGCGGCTCAGACCGGCGGCGCTATCTCGATTTCATGGCCAGCCAGCTCTTTCCGGCTTACCGCCCGGCCCTTCGGGCGTATGAAAAGGCTCTCCGATCCCGGAATTTTCTACTGAAACGGGATGCCTCGCCGAAGTGGCCGGAGATCGATGCCTACACGAAATTGCTGGGCGAACACGGGGCGGTGGTGACGAATCATCGCCGGGAATTGCTCGAAAAACTCGGTCCTTTCGCCCGGCAGGCGCAGGAAGAAATCAGCGGCAGCGATGAACAGCTGGCGATCGACTATCTCGACGCGTCAGGCAAAACCGGCGATCTATCGCAGGAATTGCTGGACCGCCGGCAGGAGGAATTCAGGCGCAGGCAAACCGTTGCCGGACCTCACCGCGATGACTTTTCGCTGACGATTGACAGCAAACCGGCCGCAAAATTTGCCAGCGAAGGCCAACAGCGGACCCTCGCC
>JABDJT010000063.1 GCA_013003335.1 Verrucomicrobiales bacterium
GTTCAGCACAAGCGGCTCGCGGGCCACGCCTTCTGCTTCAGAAGGATGGTTCGGCTGATCAGTTGTGGTATCGCTGGCCATCGGTTGGAGTTAAAAAAATCAGATTTACGAACAAACAGGGCTGGCTTGGTGAACAAACAGTGTTGGATCGAAAAAGGGGTTAATGCATTTTCTTGCTGGTCTGCCCAATCTTGTCCGCTTTGGGCATCGCCGGATTCGGATTTTTGATTCGGCCCAGGTAACTGGTCCGCGGACGGGTTCCGACATACCGGAGCAAATCGTAATTCCGCGGGCTCTTTTTCAATTCATTCACGCGATCGTCCTTCGCATTCAAGTTTCCGAACTGGATCGACTCGGCCGGGCAGGCATCCTGGCATGCGGTCGTGACGGAATTCGCCGGCACCTGGGTGTTCGGCGACTCACCGGCCGCCACTTTGGCCGCAATCTTCGCCTTGCTGATCCGCTGCACACAGTAGGTGCATTTCTCGATCACACCCCGCATGCGGACCGTGACGTTCGGGTTTTTCTGAAGCTGCTCCGTCGTCGTGGCACGGCCGTTCGCCGGGGCCAGCGGACCGTGGTACAGTTTATCAAGCGGACGCTTGTTGTAGTCGAAATAATTGAACCGGCGAGCTTTATACGGGCAGTTGTTCGCGCAGTAACGCGTGCCGATGCAACGGTTGTAGGTCATTGCGTTCAGACCGTCTGAGGTGTGCACCGTCGCATTGACCGGGCAAACCGTTTCGCAGGGAGCAGATTCACACTGCTGGCAAGCCACAGGCTGCGGCAGCATTTCCACATTGTCTTCGTCGAGCGTCCGCTTACCCGGAGTTTCGATATCAGGACCACCAAAGAAGGTTTCGCCCAGGTAATCAGTCGGACCACCCCGCTCACCCACCGTCTCGTAATCTTTTGCGCTGGAGAAATACCGATCCATCCGGATCCAGTGCATTTCGCGCCCCGCCAGGACCTGATGCTTGCCGACAATCGGAATGTTGTTTTCAGACTGACAGGCGATCGTGCAGGCGTTGCAACCGATGCAGGAATTCAGATCCACCGTCATCGCCCACTGGTGATCCGGATCAATCCAGAAAGCGTGACCTTCCAATGCAGGCTCACGGTTCTCCTCGTTGATCTCTTTTTCCCGCTCGGTCTCCGGCTGATAAACCGGCCCCTGATACAAGGAACTGTCCGGCGGGATGTGGGCATCCATCCCGTGGTATTCCATTGTGAAATGCTCGTCAGCGACATCTTCATTGGTCGCCTCGCGATAAATCGCCCGGCCTTCCATCGAATAGTGCTCAGATGTCAGTGCCAGCTCGTGTTTGTAACCAGCCTTGGAAAACGTCGCGCCGGAAATGATAAACGGAGCAGCGGTTGTCCGAATCGGATTCACATTGAATCCCACGCCTGAACCAACGCCGCCGATTTCAACGTTCATTCCATCGGCATCTTTTCCGTAATACCCAGCCGCAATCTGCAACGTGTAGTCCGCCGTTCCCGGGCTCACCAGCACCGGCAGCGTAACCTTGCGGTCTCCCACCACCAGATCGATCACGTGATGGCCGTATTCACCCGGCTTCCGGTCGTCTTCGAGACCCAGCTTTTTCGCCGCGCCAAATCCAATGAGCGCAGCATTATCCCAGGTTAATTTCGTGATCGGATCCGGCGCTTCCTGCATCCAGGCATTATTGGCGTAGCGACCGTCATACGTCGCGTGACTCGGCACAATTTGAACTTCGAGAGCTTCCGGATGCGGCAAATCAGCAAATATCGCTCCAGACAGTGCAGCTGACACTTTTCCAGCATCGACCGAACCGCTGGCAGCTTCGTACTTCGAGCCCTCCGCAAATCCATTCCGAACCGCCTCATTCCAGTCCGCCCCTCCGCCGACCTGCTCGAATGTTTCTTTTACCGCCGCCAGAGCAGGATGTTCCGGCTCTCCAGCCGACGTGGCGGGAGCAGCCATATCTGCACTACTACCTTCCTCCTCCGTAACAACCCCGGTCGCGACCGGCACACCTTCCGCACCATCACCCCCACCCGCAGAGGCCGGAGCGACCGGTGGCACCGGTTGCGCATTATTCGTTGGCCCCTGAGAATTTTCCTTCGGAGCCGTGGGCTCGGTGTTCTCATCGAGCACTTCCGGCTCTGCCGGCAATTGCTCCAGCAACTTCAGGAAAAAATCGATTTCAGATACGCCACCCCAGAGAGGGCGGATCATCGGCTGTTGAACGGAATAAACCCCGGACGCCGTCCGGAAATCGCCCCAACCTTCGAGATAGTGAGCACCCGGAACATGCCAGTTTGCCGCAAGAGCCGTCTGGTTTTGTCGCACACCGATGTGAACCACATTGGCGACCTTGCCAAACAATTCACCAAACCCAAGGTCAGCCGGCGCATCGAAGACCGGGTCGGATTCCGTTGAAACAAAGAGTGTTTTCACCTTCCCGCCGGCAATATCCCGCGCCAGATCAGCAATCGAGTCAGTCGCCTTCGCGCCTGTATTAACCAGCGCAATCGGGCCACCGAAAGCACCGAGAGCATCGTTAATCGCAGCCACGACGGCATGAACAGCCTTCGGCTGACGCGAACCGGCGACGACAAGCGCCTTACCGTTCGAGGCCTTCAAATCTTTCGCGCATTCGGCAATCCACTTCGAGTTGTAAACCACTGAATTCACCTCGCTCAACGCATCTCCGGGAACCGCTGCGCCAATCTCCTTTGCAATCAGAAGCGCAATCTGCAAAATCTGGCTCGCAGCTGCCCGGTAGCGGTGATCCGCCATTCCACCAGTCAACGAAAACGCCGGCTCAACCGCATACAGGCGATTCATTACCGGGCCGGGCTCACGTCCTGCCGAAAATTCGCCGACCGGATCATCACCCAGTTTGTCGAGCCCGAGAAAATCGCAGTCGAGCGACAGAATTTTTTCCGCCTTACTGAAATTTGGAACCTGCTGAATGCCCTCGCCGAACAACTCATTTTCAGCTGCTCCGAGCTCGCCACCGAGCGCTTCGTAGGTATAAATTTTTGAACCGCTGTATTTGGAAGTCACCTCGTCCAACAAGCGAGCCCGTGTGGGAGAAGAATTTTCGGAAACCAGGAACGCCACCCCTTCACCGGAGCCGGCCTTGCGAAATCCATCCAGGAAACTGCTCTCAAAATCCGCTGCAACCGTTGGATTCCCCGCCTTCAAATAACCGCGCGAACGATCCGGATCATACATGTCCAGAACAGAAGCCTGGGTGTGCGCATCGGAGCCACCTGAAATCGACGGATGAAGCTTGTTGCCATCGACTTTCGTCGGCCGCCCGTCGTAAGTCGTCACCACCAGCGGATCACATCCACGACCACCGACTCGCGGCTTTGCAGACGCATAATAAAGCGCTTTCCCCGGAACGAGCCATTCAACGTGCTCATTGAACGGAATCAAGTGGCGAACCGGCCGACTGCAACCGACGGCACCGAAACCGGCCAGCGCAACGCTCGCTCCCATCAATTTCACGAAACTCCGGCGTGACTCGTCGGACATCTCCATCTCGGCTGCGCCCTGCGGAAATTCCCGCTCCAGCCACCCCTGAAACTCGCTGGATTTCTCCAACTCACCCGTGCTGCGCCAAAGCTCGCGGCCGGTGTCGGGTTCTTCAGGATGGTTCCACTTCCGTTTCATTAAAAAATCGAAAATTTACAAATCAGGTCAGCGATGACAGGCCGCGCAATCCTGCGGCGGATGAACATTGTAGAGTTCCAGCAAATGCTTACCCACAAGATCTTTCAATTCCGCCTGTTCATCATCCGCGCTGGCCCACTCGCCGGCAGGCTTGCCGGATTTTTCCTCCAAATATTCATACAACTCCTCCTTCGACCAGTCTTCCGCCTTCCAGTCCAAATTCGTGATTTCGTCCAGCGGACGCAGCTGATTTTCCGGCTTCCGGTGACATTCCAGGCAAAAGCCCATGCTCAACGGCTTTTCGTGATGCACCACCGCCATTTCATCCACATTCCCATGGCATTCCACACAACTCACACCGCGATTCACGTGAACCGCGTGATTAAAATACGCGTAATCCGGCGTTTCATGAATCTGCACCCAGCGAATCGGCTCGCCCGTGTAGTTTTCGTAATTCTCGTCCATCGCCACCCGGAGCGGCTCCAGCTTGGGAGAATCGGATTTCACCTTCCCCGGACCGTGACAATTCCAGCAAACCTGGGCAGCAGGAACATTTGAGTGCGGGGAATTTTCCACAAACGTATGGCAATACCGGCAGTCCATTTTCAAATGGCCGGCATGCAGGCTGTGATCAAACGGAATTGGCTGCTGGGGAGCATACCCGACACGCGTAAATTTTGGCGTGGCGGTGTACCAGGTAAAAGCCATCACCGCGGTGCCAAGGGCACCGAGGCAAATGATGAGCTTGATCGGCAGGAGGTTAGTCCAGCGTGGAAAGAGGTTTCCCATCAGGTAGTGGTCGGCGGCTATTTAAGACTTTGTGAAAAATTTCACAAGCGGTTTTTCGAAGAAAAATTACGTTCGGTTCCAAGGTAGGGATACGCAGTTGGTTTTAAACCGAATGTGAAGCGAAAAAGCGAGATATTTTCTCAAAAAATCGAACAGGGAGAGTCAAAAAGCAGTCTTGCTCCACGGTCTGCGGACAGACAAAGCCGGGATCCGCAAATCGACTCCGACGAATGAACAGGGTCTGTTCGTCAAACCAATCCTGTTGGTTCGTAACAGGGGAATCGCTTAGACGATAATCGGCTCGCCCTCGTGCGGCACGATTACACGGCCTTCCAGCTCGTGCGTTTTCACAGCGTCTTTCAACCGCCGAACCGGTTCGCACAGCTTCTCATTGCTGATCGCGAAGGTGGAATGATGCATCGGAATCATCTGTTCGGCCTTCAAATCGTGAAACGCCTGCACGGCTTCTTCCGGATTCATGTGAACTTCACGGCCGCTCGGACAGTCATAGGCGCCGATCGGTAAAATTGCGGTATCGATGTCGAGCCGATCCCCGATTTCTTCGAAGCCATCGAAATAGGCGGAATCGCCGCTGTGATAGAGCGTGTGATGGCCGGTTTCGACCGAATAACCACCAAAGCCGCGATTCATGTCCGCAATCATTCGCGCGCCCCAGTGCTGAGCGGGGGTGAAGGTCACTTTCGACCCGCGATAATCAAACTCATCCCAGTCTTCGAGTTCAAAACACTGACCGAATTGCAATTTCCTCACAAGCCCTTCCACTCCGTGAGGAACGAGGATCGTCTGCTCCAAATCCGGCTGCAGAATGCGCTTCAGCGTCCACCGGCAGAGGTGATCGAAGTGGGCGTGGGTGATCAGGATCAGGTCGATCGGCGGGATTTGCTCCAGCGGAACACCCGGTTCGCGGCTCCGCTTGATCGGTCCCATCCATTTCGTCCAAACCGGATCGATCAGGGCATTGAATTCACTCGTCCGGACCAGGAAACTCGCGTGCCCGATCCAGATGACTTCCATTTCGCCGGGTTCTAAATCATGAAATTCCGCATCGCGATCGAGAAACGGGGAACGTTCGCGTTTCCGAACCAGCGCGGGCAAAAGGCTGCCGGAAAAATACTGGTAGTTTCGGCGCGCCCAGCCTTTTTGCGGAATCAATCCCGCCCGGTTCCCATCACCATTGAGGCGCTGGCGGATGGAGAGTTTGCGTTTCGGTTTAACTCCGTTCGGCATGTGTTTCGAGAGACTGGAGAGAAAAGGATTGGAGAGCTGTCAGGACTGTAACCTGAATTCCGGAATTTTTTGAGAACTTTTGTGCGCCATTTTTGCGTTTGTCGCAATGTCCCGAATCAAATTGATTCATCCTGGCCATGAACACAATTGATCGAGATAACCGGTATCCCTCTTGAACTGGCACATATCCCGCTCTCCAATGGGCCCATGACACAAAACCGAACTCACAAAAGAACCGCGATTCTCCCGACCATGATCGGATTCCTCGGCGTGCTTTCTACCGGGAATGCCGGTGAAGTGGACAGCGGTAAAGAACCGCTCGTGCTGAACGACGAGGCACCGATGCTGGTCGAACCGACCGCGGACATTCGCGTTCGCTACGAATACGGAGATCAGGATTCGCTCGACACGTCCCACGCCGGGACGATGCGCAGCCGGCTCGGCCTTCTCACGAAGGAGATCGCGGGCTTCCAGGTATTCGGGGAATACGAAGGCACGCTCGCAGTCGATCGCGACAGCTACCGGGCGGCCAGCGTTCACGGACCCCGTTCGAAGACGATCATCGCGGACCCGGAATCCCACGAATTGAATCAACTCTGGGCCAGCTACAAAGGCAGCTTTTACACGGTGAAAGCCGGACGCCAGGCCCTGAATCTGGACGGCCAGCGATACGTCGGCGGAGTGGCCTGGCGGCAGAACATGCAGACCTTCGACGCGGCGACGGTCACACTGAGTCCGGCGGACGACCTGGAGATTTTCTACGGATACGTATCCGGGGTGAACCGGATTTTCGGATCGGATGTGACGTTTGCCCCGCACACCGACTTCGAAGGAAATTCCCACTTGGTGAATGCGAAGTATAAGGGCCTGCCATTCGGAACGCTGACGACCTACGCGTATTTTTTCGATCTCGAAAATGACGCCGGTGCCGCGAACAGCAACAACAGCTTCGGAGCGAGTCTGGCCGGGCCAATCTTTGATACCTCGCTTAGTTATTATGCGGAGTACGCCTACCAGACAGATGCGTTCGACAGCCCGCTCGATTATGGAGTCAGCTATGCGCACGGCTCCGTCAGCTGGCCTTTGATCGAAGGCGTAACCGGCACGATCGGGCTGGAATATCTCGGCTCGGATGACGGCGACCCGTTCCGGTTTCCGCTTGGGACCAATCACAAGTTCAACGGTTTCGCAGACCGCTTCCTCAATACCCCGGCCGGCGGCCTCACGGATTTGTATGCGTCGGTCGGCACCAAACTGCCGATGGATATCGGCGCGAAGCTATTCTACCACGCGTTTTGGGATGATGAGTTCGAAGACGGCTACGGCCAGGAAGTCGATCTCGTTCTCACAAAAGATCTCGGGAATGGGTTTTCGGTGTTGGCCAAGGGTGCCTATTTCATCGGCGAAGGCGGATTTCCCGACACCAGCCGGGTGTCGTTTGAAGTCGGCTACAAGTTCTGAGTTTACGAACCAACAGGGTCTGTTCTCCGAACCAACCTCGTGATTCGTTTTTGGCTCACGCTGATTTTCCGGACGTCTCAAGACACTGACGAGTCCGCATCTGAAGAGTGTCGACGACATTTTGGCAGATGCCGGTGAAGACGCTTTCGATCATGGTCGGCTCTTTGCCGGACCGGCTGTGAATCCCCCAAATCCGGTCGGGAGTCTCGATCGGAAGATCGCGAAACACCAGGCTGCGGGCGGCGATTTCTTCAAGGGCAATCCATGGAGCAAGCAGACCGACGCCCATTCCGATCTTGGCCATTTCTTTGATCGCAGCCATGGATCCGACCTGGAGGCTTGATCTCAGGCGACCCTGCATTTCAGAAAAAATCCGCTCGATCCGCTGAAAGGTTTCGCTGGCTTCGTCGTAGAAAATGAAAATTTCGTCGGTGATGTCATCACGGAGAATCCTCTCCGCGGAGGCAAGCGGATGCACGGGGGAAACTGCCATCTTGATCTGGTCGGTGAACAGCTGATGAAATTCGAACTGGCCGGATGCGGTGGATTTCATGGCCACAGCGATATCGATTTCACCATTCTTCAAAAGACTCGCCAATTGGCGGGAGTCGTCTGTATTCACCGCGATGTCGAAAAGTGGAAATGATTCCCGCAACTCGCGAAGGATTGATGGCAGGACATACTGGCTGATCGTCACCGTCGCTCCGATCCTGAATCGTCCGTGACCGGGACGCAGGGTTTGCTGCACGACATCCTGCCCGGCTTTCATCCGGGAAAGAATGACTTCGACGTGTGGCAGAAATGCCTCGCCTGCCGGGGTGAGCCGAACGCGTTTTCCGAGTCGTTCGAACAGGTTCGCATCGAGATGGCCCTCCAGCGATTTGATGGAATGGCTGACGGCTGACTGCGTAAGAT
>JABDJT010000068.1 GCA_013003335.1 Verrucomicrobiales bacterium
CGTTGTTGGTCATCGACTGGAACCACAAGCGACGCGTCGGCTTGTCGATTCCGGAAAATTTCATGATGTAACGAAAAATCAATTCACCCTCACGACCGGCATCGCAGGCGTTGATGATCTCCGTCACATCCTTCCGCTTCATCAGGCGGATCAGCACGTTCAACCGACCCTTGTTGCCTTCGCTGGCCTGCAATTCGAAGTGATCGGGAATCACGGGCAGGCAATCGAATTTCCACGGCAGATTTTTTCCGTCCGGCGTCGTCGGCAGTTTTTGTTCGACGAGGTGCCCGACCGCAGAAGAGATGAGGTACTGGTCGTTTTCGTAGTAATCTTTCTTCTCCTGGAACTTCGACATCCCCGGTTTTCCACCCAGAACCCGGGCCAGATCGTGCATAACACTTGGTTTCTCAGCGATAATCAGCGATTTGGACATCTTTTTGGCGGGAACAGGATTGAGGAGGCAAAAACCGCTTCACTCCTTTTCCCAATCCGTCAAACCCGTTTTTTCCCGCAAATCAATCTTCCCGATCATTCCGCCACCCTCTTGCGCTGATACGAACCAACAGGGTTGGTTCGCCCAAAAGACCCTGTTGGTTCGTTTCAAGCAACCGGACATGAATCGTCAAACTCGCCGGAATAAGCCATCAAATTTTCCGGACGGTAGTTCAACGCTTCACTACACCAGCGCGCATTGACCGCCGTGTGAAACGCTTCTCCTTCGTCTTTCGGTTGCCGCTTCAATAATCCGAATGCCGTCCAGAATGTTGCCGGTTTAAAACTGGCGGGAATGGTCGGGTCTTTGCGGATCTTTAAATCCCCACGGAGGCGATCCCGATCGACTTTCAGGTGCAGGTGCGGGTTGTTGTCGATGAAATTGAACATCCAGTCGAGCGTGATATCGGACAACGGAGCTTTCGCCCGGGAACCGCCACCGATCCCGCCGTGGTCCCCCGGGAACCAGACTTCAGTCACCTGGGAATCGTCACCACGCTCGTGTTTCTCCATTCGCTTCACCGGGAAAAACCGCCGCTTTTCATCGATGGACAACGCGTGAGCTGCATACTCGATGATCGGGCTGATCCGGTCGTTGTGATAAAACGTGCCCTCGTTCAGAAACTGGTCGATGTAAATCCACGGCACCAAATCGGGTGCACCGAGGGATTTTACCGTGTCCCAGCACCCTAAAAAGTTCACGATCGGCTCATGCAGATTCTCTCCATGTTCCTCTCGAAAAGCCCTGGCCCGTTCATGTTCGCGTTCACCTTCTGATTTTCGATAGGCCTGGTAGGCGAGGCTGGAGAGCCGGATATTTTCGCGGGAAACGAGGCCAATTACATAAAGGAGACCGGCAAGACTTCGCACCGTGTAAGCACCCCGACTGAATCCGAACAGGTAGATTTCATCGCCCGGTTCGTAATTCGCCGAGAGAAAGCGGTAGCATTCCTGGATGTTCAAATCGATCCCCCAACCGAATGCACCGGCGGGGTATTTCAGGAACTTGAATCGTGAGGAATTTCCGCCCACTCCCTCGTCGTAGAACACCATTTGCGGGACGCCGGCGTTGTCCTCGGGCGAGATCGCGATGGTGGTTTTGACGACGTTGGTCGGGTACGGAGCCTCGAGATTCTGCCAGGTTCCATCCGAACAGACAATCAGTCGCTTTTTCATGCTCAGGCCAATTCTGCCGAATCCAACTGGACCTGACAAGTCAAACGCGGAACAACGCCCCGAGTTTTTGTCCCAAAATCACACCCGCACCGATGATCGTGATTCCAAGGAAAACCATGGCCCAGACTCCTAGCGCCGACGCGAGGTGATGACCGTTCCCGAGCGAGGAGATCAGGGCATAAATCGCTTTCGTAATCGGGAAATGCTGCTGCTGCTCGGCGAGGATGAGCGAGTCGGAAACCTCCAGCATCGCAAAAGAAAACGCCAACAAACCGCCGGCAATCAGGTTCGCGGCAATGAGCGGGAGCGTGATTTTCCGGAGGGCTTTTAGAGGTGGGCAGCCGAGATTTTGCGCAGCTTCCTCCAGGCTGACACTGGTCTGCTGGTAACCCGCCGCCGCTGATCGCACGACATACGGCAAGCGCCGAACGGCGTAAGCGATGACAAGAATAATGACGGGATCCTCCCCGATCTTGAGGAAGTGAAAGGGCTGGCCCTCGCGAGTCATGGCGAGGTAACCGAAGGCCAGAACCAGCCCCGGCACAGCCAGCGGCAGCATCGCCATCGCGTCGAGCAGCTGCCTCCCGGGCAGCCGTGTCCGGACCACGACGTAGGCGATTCCGATCCCGAGCACGATGTCGAACAGAGTTGAGAAGGAGGCGTATTTCAACGAGTTGGCGATGGAATTGACCGTGAGCGGATGGCCGAGTGCGGCTTCGTAATGCTCGCCGGTGAGCCCCTCCGGCAGGACTGTGCCGTACCAATCTTTCGACATCGAAAGCAGGATCACCCCGACGTGCGGGAGGACAGCGAGAAAGGTTACGAATACAAATGAACCCGTGCAGAACCAGGCCATCAACGGTTTCGGCGTTTTCAAATCGCGGCCCGTCGAGGCGCGACCGGAGCTGGAGAAGTTGTCGCGCCCGAAGAAGATTTTTCCTAACAGATACAGAATCAGCGTCGAAACGAGCATCACCACGACCAGCGCGTAGGGAAATGGATTGCCGCTCAGGTCCTTGATCCCATCAAAAATCTGGACCGAGGTGACGGCGTTATAATTGAACACCAGCGGAACGCCGAGCTCAGTGAACGACCAGATGAAAATGATCGTGGCCCCGGCAAAGAGGCCCGGCATAATGAGTGGCAGGGTCACTTTTCGCAGCCGCCGGAGACCCGTGCAGCCGAGATTTTCCGCCGCCTCTTCCATCGCCGGATCCAGGTTCGCCAGCGCCGCGGAGATGTTCAGGTAGGCAATCGGGTAGAGATGCAGCGCGTTCATGATGACCACGCCGACCAGCTGCCCGTCCCCGAGCCAGTCGACCGGTTCCGCCGGGTCCATGAGCCCAAGCTTAATCAAAAATGCGTTCAGCACGCCGGCCTGACCGAGGAATTGCTTGATCCCCAGCGCACCGACAAACGGCGGCAGAATCATCGGAATCAGCAGCATGGAATTCAAAATGTCCTTACCCGGAAACCGGTAGGTGTTCGCCATCAGGGCGAGCGGGAGGGCGATCACAATGCAGAGCAGGGTCGAGAACACACCCATTTTCAGCGAATTCACCAGCCCTTCCCGATAGATCGGATTTTTGAAAACCTCCGCGACATACCCGAGGGTGAACCCGCCGTCCTCGGCCTGGAACGCCTCTTTCACCGTATTGAAAATCGGGAACAGGAAAAACAGCCCGAAGAAAATCGAGGTCAGCGCAAAGATGAGAATGGAGACGGGGCGGCTCAAATCAGTGGTCAGTCGACAGTGGTCAGTTTCGAAGAAGTCCGGGCAAGCCGGCTGACCCGCTTGTATTTCTCCCGAAAAATACCCGACAATTCGCGGCTCAACTCCACCTGCTTGATCTTGTTTTTGGAATCGTTCACAACGTCGGCGATTTCCCCGAGGGCTTTTTCGTAGGAAATGGCGGATACATCCTCAAATTCGGCGAGGGCATCCGGCGGCATTTCGGCCTCGATCAGGGCCTCCCACGCTTTGCGCTGTTCTTCATGGGTGTCGACGCAGGTGGCGCGGATGATGAAACGGAGGGAGCGAAACGCGGAACCGGTCCAGGCGGGTTCGTAGGTAAATCCTTTCGAAATCACATAGGGATTCACGTCGCCATCAGCCATGAATTGCCGGTTTTCCGGCGTGTAAAAATCTTTCCGAATCGGCGGACGGCGAAGGGAGGAACGAAACGGCCCGCCCGGGGTGTCGGCCCGGTAATTCCAAATTTTCTGGCCGTTGGTCGACAGCACAAACTCGATAAATTGGTGAGCCAGCTCCGGATTCGGCGCCCCCCGAAGCAGTCCGATCGGGTCCGCGCCAATCGACGTCCCGCCCTCCGGCATCACGAACTCAATCCGCGACCAGCCGTCTTCGTTTTTGTGCAGCTCGTTGTAGGTCCGACCGTAGAAATCGATGCACATTCCCGCGGTCGCATCCCCCTGCGCCACATCGTGCGGGATTTTCGTAGCGGAATCGGAGAAATATCGCGAGTTCGCGCTGATTTTCAGAATCATTCGCATCGCGTTTTCCCATCCGGCCGCCACAGCCGTTTCCTCCGGCACACCGGCGTCCACGAGCTGCCGGATCTGCTGCTGGATCAGCATTTCGAAGGCTTTCGTAACCGAGCCGGACTTCGTCGGGTCTGCCAGTGCGACCTCGCCGACCAGCTGCGGGTCGGTCAAATCGATCCATTGATCCGGCGTTTCTTCGATCCCGAGCCGTTCCAGCGAATCGAGGTTGGAGCAAATCCCGAATGCCGAGAGCACCGTTCCCACCCAGCGAAATTCCGGGTCGCGAAACGGCTCGCCGCTCACCATTTCCGGCATCACCGAATCCGAAAACCATTCCGGTTTTTCTTCCGCGAGCGCTGCCGGACCGTATTTTCCGGAGGCATCCGTCGGCACCAAAGCGCCGATCGAGGCCTGCTTTTGAAAATCATAGGCTCCCCCGCCGAAAAACAAATCCACCCCAATCCCGACATCCGATTCGAGGAATTTTTTGCGGGCTTCACGATCCAACAGGGCTTGTTCGTCAGACGTACCCTGTTCGTTCGTAAGATCGATTTTTGAGTTGGAAAAGGCGCCCCGAACCTGGTTGGTAAACGGCTTGCCGGTTTCCGCTTTCCAGTAATTTCCGAACGCATTTTCGAACTCGGATTTCAGGAACATTGTGATCTCCGAAGTCCCTCCCGGTTGCCGCCAATCGAGAAATACGTCGCGATTGTGCTCGTCCTTCATGTGCCGGACAAAAGCCCGTTCAAACTCGGCGCGAATCGATTCGTTGTGCGGCGTGATGATCACCAACCGCTCTGCTTTGCCGATCGAAAGCGATGCCTTTTCCCCCTCCGGCCGCAGCAAAAACGGCGTGACCAGGGTGGCGGTGAGCAACGTGAAGATGATGACGATTCGAAGCATGCAGGTTTTTTGTTTTCAGGAAGGCACAATCACCACGTCTTCCGGGTCCGCCGCGGCGTAAAAGGTCTGCTCGGTATCGCGGACGACCCGCCTCGGATTCAGTTCCGAAATCCGGACAACACCTTCATTGGTTTGCAGGGAATATTGAGCCGTTTCCCCCAGGTAAATCGATTCCTCCAGCGTCCCCGCGATTCCGTTTTCTTTCGGCGCGGATTCCCGCAGACTGAGGCATTCCGGGCGGATGGAAAGCTGAACGCGCTCGCCGGTTTCCGGTTTCCAATCCGAATCCCCCATTCGGCCCGAAAAATCGCCCTGCTTCGTTTTCACTGTCCAGAATTCGCCGCTCGGTTCGCCTGCGATTTCACCAGAAAGGAAATTCGTTTCCCCGATGAAACTGGCGACGAGCGCGTTTTTCGGATTCCGGTAAATTTCCTCCGGTGCCCCGATCTGCGCGAAATGCCCGGCATCGAGGATCGCCATGCGGTCTGCGATCGAGAGGGCCTCTTTTTGATCATGCGTCACGTAAATCGCCGTCAGCCCGAATTCCTTGCAGATTCGCCGAATCTCCGTTCGCATCTCGATCCGCAGTTTCGCGTCGAGATTCGAGAGGGGTTCATCGAGCATCAGGCACCGCGGCCGGACCACGAGTGCCCGTGCGAGCGCAACCCGCTGCTGCTGGCCGCCGGAAAGCTGGTTGATTTTCCGCTGACCCAGCCCGCCCATTTTCACCATCTCGAGTGCCTCTTCGACCCGCTCCTTAATCTCCGCTTTGGGAACCTTCCGTTCCTCCAGGCCGAAAGCGACATTTTTGAAAACGTTCAGGTGCGGCCAGAGGGCGTAGCTTTGAAACATCATTGCCGTCTGGCGCTTGTGCGGCGGAAGTTTCGTGACTTCGTCATCGTCGAAAAAGATTTGACCCTCATCCGGAATGTGAAACCCGGCAATGGCACGTAGCAGGGTCGTTTTCCCGCAGCCTGAGGGTCCCAGCAGGAAGAACAATTCTCCCGCCTCGATATCGAGATCGAGTTGATTCAGCGCAACCAGATCGTCGAAGCGCTTCACGAGACCGCGGATTTTGATGGAAACCATGTCAGGAAAATCGGTGATGATTTGATAGCGGACGCCGTCAGGAGTGACAAGAACAGGATTGAGGCAATATGATCCAACAGGGTATGATTGGCGAGTGAACCGGGTTCATTCGTGATGGCAATGAGGAATCAGAAGCAGCAGCAGAGAGTGGCCGGGGCAACCACGCTGGCGCTCGCTTCAATCCCGAAAAATGATGGAATCCCTGCCCCGCTATTACGCCATTGTCCTGCGCCCACCGGGCCCGTAACTTCCTTACCCTCCGCGATTGTCCTCGATCGCGGTTTTTCGTAAGATTTTACAGGTTTGTAACGTTCTCCCCGGATTGATTTTGCTATGAAGAAAACTGCCATTTTCTCCACTACTCTGCTCCTTTTTGCGACGGCCGGCTGGGCCGAAGAATTGAACAAGGAGGGCATGCCGGAAACGGTTTCGTATTACGAGCATGTGCGGCCGGTTTTCCAGGCGAAATGCCAGGGCTGCCACCAGCCGGCGAAAGCGAAAGCGGATTATGTGATGACCGAGGTCGCGAAACTGCTCGCGGGCGGGGAATCGGAGATCCCGGCGGTTGTGGCGGGGAAGCCGGCCGAGTCGCACTTGATCGAACTGGTCACGAAACAGGAGGGCGAGGACCGGCCGGAGATGCCGCCGAAAGATGAGCCACTCACGGATTACGAACGCAAACTGGTCGCAAAATGGATCGAGCAGGGCGCGAAGGACGACACACCGGAAAACGCAAAGGCACGCTATTCGCAGGAAAATCCGCCGAAATACGGCGCGCCGCCGGTGATCACGTCGCTGGATTATTCACCCGATGGATCGCTGCTGGCGGTGGCCGGTTTTCACGAGGCACTGGTCCACAAATCAGACGGATCGGGGCTGGTCGCGCGGCTGGTCGGGTTGTCGGAGCGGATTGAATCGGTGCGGTTTTCGCCGGACGGAACGCAGCTCGCGGTGGCGGGCGGTTTGCCGGGCCGGATGGGCGAAATCCAGGTCTGGGACGTCGCGAAAAAGGAACTGAAAATTTCGAAAATTGTCGGATACGACACGGCCTACGGCGCGAGCTGGTCGCCGGACGGAAAGCTGATCGCGTTTGGCCTTCCGGACAACACCGTGCGCGCAATCGATGCGGTTTCGGGCGAGCAGAAGTTGTTCATGGGTAGCCACAACGACTGGGTTTTGGCGACGGATTGGGGCCAGAAAGGCGAGTATCTCGTTTCGGTCGGTCGCGACATGTCCGCAAAGCTGACGGAAGTGAAAACCGAGCGATTCGTGGATAATTTGACGTCAATCACGCCCGGAGCGTTGAAAGGCGGAATGAACGCAGTGAAGCGTCACCCGATGCAGAATCACGTGCTGATCGGCGGCTCGGACGGCGTGCCGCAGATTTATCGTATGAAGCGGGAAACGGTTCGGAAAATCGGGGACAACGCGAATTTGATCCGGAAATATCCGGCGATGAAAGGCCGGATTTGGGGTGTCGCGTTTCGCCCCGACGGCAAGCAATTCGCCGCGGTTTCCAGCCTGAATGGACAAGGCGAGATCAGTCTCTACAAGTCGGAATACGACGCAACGATTACGCCGGAGTTGAAGAAATTGCTCGAGACCGTGCGCCGCGCACCGGATGGAAAAGACGCGACGGATCCGAAAATCGAGGAGTTCACTACGCGCGGAGCGGAGCAGCTCGCCAAAATCGACACGGAAACGCCGATGTTTTCCATCGCGTTTTCTCCGGACGGAAAAACGATCGCCGCAGGCGGAGCTGACGGACAGATCCGGATTTTGAATGCAGCTGACCTGGCACAAAAAACGGCCTTCGCCCCGATCGAAGTCGATGGCTCGCTGGAGCCGCGAAAAGGCAAGGCAAACCCGATCAATCTCGCCAAAGGAAAGCGCCATGATTTGAAAGAAAACACCGCCGCCGACAGCGACGGCAAGACTCCGCCGACGGATCTGCCACCCGGGCGAAAGGTGAAAACGCTGACCATTTCCCCTGCGAAAATCGATCTGAACTCGCCGGGCGCATACTCGCAGTTGCTCGTCACGGCCAGGCTCGACACAGGCGAAACGGCTGATCTGACCCGGATGGCTAAATTGACTGTCGATCCGAAGATCGCTTCGACCAGTGATCGCGGATTGATCGCGCCGGTCGGCGAAGGCGCGGCGAAACTGACCGTGGAATTTGAAGGCGTGACCGCCCAGGCCGATGTGACCGTGTCCGGATTGAGCGCGGAATCACACCTCGACTTCATCCGCGACGTGAACCCGGTCATCTCCCGCCTCGGCTGCAATATGGGCACCTGCCACGGTGCGAAGGATGGAAAAGGCGGCTTCAAGTTGTCACTCCGTGGATACGATCCGCTCTTCGACGTGCGGGCTTTCGGCGACGATCACACCGCTCGCCGGGTGAATTACGCATCGCCCGATGACTCGCTGATGCTCCTCAAAGCAACCGGTGCCGTGCCCCATGAGGGCGGTGTTGTCACCGAAATTGGCTCCAATTATTACAACACGATCCGGCACTGGATCGCCGACGGCGCGAAACTGAAAACCGACACGCCGAAGGTCACGAAGATCGAAGTGCTGCCGAAAAATCCGGTCATTCAGAACATCGGTGCGAAGCAGCAGCTCCGCGTCATTGCCCACTGGGCCGATGGCAAAAGCCGCGATGTGACGCAGGAAGCATTCATCGAGACCGGCAACGCTGAGGTCGCCAAGCACGATGATTTCGGCCTCATGGCGACCGTTCGCCGCGGGGAAGCACCCGTTTTGGCCCGCTACGAAGGGGCCTATGCCGCCACGACCCTGACCGTGATGGGCAATCGCGATGACTTCACCTGGAAGCAGCCGGAGAGCTGGGGAAAGATCGATGAACTTGTCGCCGCGAAATGGCAGCGCATGAAAATTGAACCGAGCGGGCTTTGTACTGACTCGGAATTTGTCCGCCGCATTCATCTCGACCTGACAGGGTTGCCACCCACCTCCGAGACGGTTCGCACGTTTTTGGCCGATGACCGCCCCACCCGCGTGAAGCGCGACGAGATGATCGACAAGTTGATCGGCTCGCCCGAATTCGTCGATCACTGGACGAACAAGTGGAGCGACATGCTTCAGGTGAACTCCAAATTCCTCGGCGGCGAAGGCGCGAAGCTGTTTCGAAACTGGATCAAGGGAGAGATCGAAGGAAACACGCCGTATGACGAATTTGCCTATAAAATTCTGACGGCGAGCGGTTCCAACAAGGAGAATCCGGCCGCGTCGTACTACAAAATCCTCCGTGATCCGGACATGATCATGGAGAACACCACGCACCTGTTTCTCGCGACGCGTTTCAACTGCAACAAGTGCCACGACCACCCGTTCGAGCGCTGGACGCAGGATCAGTATTACGAAACGGCCGCTTATTTCGCCCAGACCGATTTGAAGCGCGACACGAAAAACGCCGCGAAAGCGAACCTCGGAGGGAGCGCCGTGGAAAGTGCCAAGCCTCTCTACGAAGTCATCTCTGATAAAGCGGAAGGCGACATCACCCACGAGCGGACCGGCGAAGTGCAGCCACCGGAATTTCCCTACGAAGCACAGCTCGCGAAAGTGAAATTCGCCAAGCCCGAAGCCCCGACCCGACGGGAAACACTCGCCGCCTGGATCACCAGCCCGGACAACCAGTATTTCGCCTACAGCTACGCGAACCGCATCTGGGGTTACCTGCTTGGAACCGGAATCATCGAGCCGCTCGACGATATTCGCGCCGGCAACCCGCCGTCCAATCCGGAGTTGCTCGCCTACCTCACCGAGCAATTCAAATCGACCGGCTTCAACGTCCGCGATCTCATGCGCGAGATTTGCAAAAGCCGCACCTATCAGCTGTCCATTTCCACTAACCAGTGGAATGAAACCGACGAAATCAATTTCTCCCACGGCAAAGCCCGCCGTCTTCCCGCCGAGACGTTGTATGACGCCGTTTATTTCGTCACCGGTGCCACGCCCGACATTCCCGGCGCCGGCAAAGGCGTCCGCGCAAGCCAATTGCCCGATGCCAAGCTCGACCTGAAGTCCGGCTTTCTCGCCAACCTCGGACGACCCGTTCGAGAAAGCTCCTGCGAATGCGAGCGAAGCGCCGACATGCAGATGAGCGCCGTGATGGCTTTCCTGTCCGGTCCCGCGATTGCTGATGCCGTTGGCTCGGAAACCAGCGAGC
>JABDJT010000084.1 GCA_013003335.1 Verrucomicrobiales bacterium
ATCGTCCTTCGGATCGATCGTGATGGCGGCTGTAGAGGTGGGCTGACTCATGCAGATTCGACCGGAGTGTTCGGTCCTTTTTTCCGCGAAATCAACGGCCAAACCGCGAGCGCGATTGCGAACACCAGGCAGGCGATCGAGAACGGCCGGGTAAACAGCGGGGCGATGCTGCCGCCGGTGGTCATGATTCCCGAGGCCAGTTTTTCCTCCGCGAGCGGTGCGAGTACGAAACCGATGACGAACGGTGCGGCGGGAATTTTCAGCCGGGAAAACAGCAGGCCGACCACACCGAAGCCGACCATGACCCAGACATCGAACATGCGGTTGGAAAGCGCGAATGAACCGATCACGCAAAACAGGATCACCACCGGGGCCAGCCAACCGCGCGGGACGTTCGACAGCTTCGAGATCCAGCGGGCGGACGCGAGCATCAGCCCGGCCATGACTAAATTTGCGACGAGATACGACCAACTGATCGTGGCGACAGCTTCAGGCGCATTTTTGAAAAGCAGCGGACCGGGTTGCAGGCCGTGGATGACGAATGCGCCCAGCAGAATCGCATCGATGACCGATCCGGGAATGCCGAGAGCGATCAGCGGGATCAGCGCGCCGCCGACGGTGGCGTTGTTGGCCGATTCCGAGGCGATCACCCCGTCGTCGCAGCCGGTGCCGAATTCATCCGGCGTTTTCGAAAGCTGGCGGGCCGAGCCGTAGGCAACTGTCGAACCGATATTCGCGCCGATCCCCGGTAACACGCCGACCCAGGTGCCGATCAGCGAGGAGCGGATCAGGTTGCCCCATTTTTTCAGCCAGAACCGGACTGGCAGCCAGAGCCGGTCCTCCACTTCTTCCGCATCCGCTTTCGGCGGGCCGGGCCGAAGCGCCATGCGGATCGCTTCGCTGAAGGCAAACATCCCGATCAGGACCGACATGGCCTTGAATCCGTCGTTCATTTCCTCCATCCCGAAGGTCAATCGCAGTTCGCCCGTGGCCGGGTGCGCGCCCGGGGCCGCCGCCACGCAGCCGAGCATCCCCGAGAAAATTCCCCGTGCGAGGCCACCCGGTCCGCGATCGGATACGGTGGCGATGAACACGAGCGCCATCAGGATCAGGGCAAAGTAGTCGAACGGGCCGAGCAGGGTTGAGGCATTCGCGACCGGTTTCGAAAGGAGGAACAGGGCCAGCCAGGAGATCAGGCCGCCCACGAGCGATGCCCCGATTCCCAGCCCGAGTGCGCGTCCCGGGCGTCCCCCGGCGGCCATGGGATGGCCGTCCAGCGTGGTGATGATCGAAGCGGGCGTGCCCGGCATTTTCAATAGCGTGGCCGTGATCAACCCGCCGCTGACTGAGCCGACATACATCCCCACGAGCAGGGCGAACGCCGGATTGGCGTTCATGTTCTCGGTGTGCGGAACGATCAGGGCGATCAGCATCGCACCCGTCAGGCCGGGGATGGCACCGACGGAGATCCCGAGCGCAGTGCCGAGAAGAATCCAGAAAAACAGCTCAAGAAGGGCGATCACGTCGCATTTGTATCAGAACCCGCAAACGAATCAACCGGGTACGGTTGCCAAACAGACGCTGTTAGTTCGTTCCGGCGGATTTCTACGGAGACGGGTCCGTTTCATCAGTCGAACTGATCTGTCTTTCCTCCCGTCGCCGGACTTCGGATCCCTTGTCGTCGTCTTTGCCTGTATTCGTATCCGCGATGGACGGCTTCGGCTTGGTGTAGAGGGAGTAGTAGGTGGAAAATTCGGCGAAGGCGTCCTTTTTCGGTTCCTCGTTCAATTCGAACACCTGGTCGCTGGCCATTTTCTTCTGCTCCGTGTCGTAGACCATGACCTTCGGTTTTTTGCCGCTCTTTTCCGATCCTGCGACCGGAACGCTGATCAGGGAAGTTCCGGCGGCCTTCATTCTCTTGCGCGACCGGGAGGAAAGCGCATCACCGGCTGCCCGGGCCATGCGGAGTGTGGCGGCGTATTCTGCGGGCGAGGCTTTGTATTGGCGGGTGACCTGGATCACGTTGACGGCTCCACCGACCGGTCCGCCAACCGTGCCGAGGAAGACGCGGGAGCGCGCGCTGCCGCCCGGGTAGCAACCGGAAAAGCCGAGGCAGAAAACCAGGACAGCTGTTGCCAGGGGCAGGTGCAATTTTATGCGGAAAAATGACATCGCACTTCGGAAGCGGGAACTTCCAAAAATGTCACTTTCCGATGCGAAAACGTCACCGCGATTGCGCCGAATGTGACAAAAGATTGCTTTGCATCTTTCGGCTCGTTAATCTTTCTTAAATTTTGTGACTATGAAGGTTTTTCACCGTCCAAGAACCTGATGAACTTGAACTGGAATCCGGCCGATTCACCTGCCTGGTGTCGGCTTTGCGGACCTCTCCCCACAGCCAAACGATCTGTGATCGTATTGGTGGACGATTCGCCGTCCAAACTTTCCGCTTTTTTTAATCAGGAAATCGACACACTTCCTGACGAGTTCCGGATCGTGAGATTTTCCCCGAGGGATGATGGCCAGAAACCGCTGCAATCCCTCCGTGACCATCTCATCGAGTTGTTCCCGGAGGTGGATCCCAAGCGGTTCAGCCTGACGACCCCGTTTGGATGGATCGGGGCCGTTCGAAGAGTCATGCGCTCCGGGGTGGAGATCCGGAACCGGTGGCTCATTGTGAATCAATTCCACCGGACCCTCGAACTTTCACAAAGCGAGCAGCGGGCCTTTACCCGGGTGCTCCAGGCAATGGCCCGCGTTCCCGGGTTCGGAGTCATCGTGGGAATTCCGACAGAGAGTGCGTGGCGAATTGCAGCCCTGATGGAGATGGCTGAAGATTCCGGATCTGTCCTGACCCGTGATCGTTCCCAGCCGGAGCATTCATCGGATTGGGAAGCTGCGCCCGTTGAACCAGTCGGGAGCGGCAAGTCCGGATTTTTAAACGGGAAAGTCGCCCTGACGGCAATCGGGATGGCAATGGTGGGACTGACGGTTGGCGTATTGCTTCCGATCTTCTCCCGGATGGGTCAAACCGGAAACGAGCCGGAAACGCCGGACCTTGCCATGAAGGAAGTGGCCCCGGTTGGGAGGGAAACGGCAGAAAAGGCAGAAAAGGCGGAAAAGGCGGCGGAAGTGCCGGCCGAAGAATTGGATCCCGGAAAAAGCGGGGCATTTGATACCCGTTTCGTAGTGGCGGTTTCGACGTTGACGGGAGAGTCGGTGGATCGATCAGATAGTCCACTCGCCCCCGCGATTATTCGAAGCCCTTCTGAAATCGGCGGAGACATCGGGGAGGATTTGATCGCGGAAACGCTTGGATCCGCCATTCCCCGGCCTGTCCTGGAA
>JABDJT010000122.1 GCA_013003335.1 Verrucomicrobiales bacterium
GCCCGGTAAAATTCCCGAAAACTCCATCGCGCGGGATCTGGTCGACCTCTCCGATTTTCTCCCCACTATGGCTGACCTCGCCGGCGTCAAAATCCCGGTCGACTGGGGAAAAATCGACGGTGTATCCTTCAAAAACCGGCTTCTCCAGGGCGAGCCGACCCCCCGCAAATGGGCCTACGTTGAGACGAAAGGCACCCGCTTCACTCGCACCGCGGATTTCAAACTCTACGGAAACGGTCGGTTTTTCGATATGCAGGCCGATCCGGAGGAGAAAAATCCAATCAAAACGGATCCTGCCGGCGAAGCCCTCAAGGCAAAAATTCTGCTGCAAAAAGCGCTCGATTCCGTTCCCTCCTCAAAATAGAAAAAACGAATCAACAGGGTATGTTCGCCGAACCAACCCTGTTGACTCGTACTACGCAATCTTCCATGAAACTCGTGATTCCCTCCCTCAGCCTACTTTTCCTCGCAGCAACTGCCACCGCCGGCGACTGGCCGGTCTGGCGCGGCCCCAACGGTAACGGCCATGCCGCCGAAGGCGAGAAGCCGCCGACGGTATGGGCCCAAAAGAAAAACGTTTTGTGGATGGTGGAAATCCCGGGCCGTGGACATTCGTCCCCGATCCTCATCGGCGACAAAATCCTTTTGACGACAGCCGATGAATCCTCCCAATCCCAGTCCGTGCTTTGCCTCAGCCGCGCAGACGGCTCCGAAATCTGGACGAAGGAAATCAATCGCGGCGGCTTCGAGAAAAAAATTCACCAGAAAAATACGCATGCTTCTCCGACTCTCGGATCAAATGGCGAAAGCGTATTCGGAGTGTTCAACAACAACGGCAGCGTCCAGGTTTTTGCGCTCGACCTGGACGGAAACAAGTTGTGGTCCAAAAATGTCGGTGCTTTCCGCGGTCGCTATCCGTTCGGATACGCTCCCAGCCCGCTTCTCCACGACGGAAAAGTGATCGTGGCCTCCGAATTCGAAAAAGACGGGTATATCGTCGCTCTCGACCAGAAGTCGGGTGACGAGATTTGGAGGATTTCACGCCCGGGTTCCACATCGTATTCCTCCCCCATCGTCGCGAACGTTTCGGGCAAAGAGCAACTCCTGATCAGCGGACAGGAAAAAGTTTCCAGCTTTGATCCCGAAACCGGGAAAAACCTCTGGAGCGTTGCGGGCACGACGCATGCGACCTGTGGCACGCTGGTGTGGAATGATGACACGGTATTCGCCAGCGGCGGCTATCCGGACAAGGAAACGATCGCGGTCAAGGCCGACGGCTCGGGCAAAGTTTTGTGGCGGAACAAGGACAAGTCCTACGAGCAGAGCCTGCTGGTTGTCGGCGGCCACGTTTACACCCTGAACGACGGTGGCATCGCGATTTGCTGGGACGCGAAAACCGGGGAGGAAAAATGGAAAGAACGCCTCGGCGGCCCCGTCAGTTCGTCTCCGATTTATGCCGGCGGCCACATCTACGCGACGAACGAGCGGGGTATCACATTCGTTTTCAAGCCGAACCCGGAGCGCTACGAGGAAGTCGCAAAAAACCAGCTGGGAGACGAAGGCTTCCCGACGCCGGTGTTTGTCGACGACAAAATTTACATCCGCACCGCCACCCACTCCGGCGGCGGACGCCAGGAATGGCTGGTTTGCATCGGCCAGGAGTGAGCGAAGGCAAAACCTTCACGTGATCTTGATCCGGCCGCCGTACGCTCCTGGGTCGGAATCGGGGATCGGAATCGCCCCGACGATGGACTCGTAAAATTCATCCAGCGCCGAAAATCCGATAATTCCGTATGCGTGGCCGTCTTCCCGCAATGCGTGCAGGCTCCGAAGCAGCAGGGCCGTGCCGATTCCCTTCCCGCGCCAGCCGTCGTCGACACCGGTCGGTCCAAAAAATCCTTTGAAGGTCGTGTTGTAACAGGCAAACCCGATAATCGCGTCTCCCGGATCGAGTGCGGTAAAGGCAGAGACCGGGTTGCCGCCCGCGAATGCCATGTCCGCCTCGCTGCCCCACCTCGCTCCGAATTTTTCCGTCACCCAGTCCACCACGGCCGCCTTTTCAGGCCCAAACGGACGATGCAGCCTGGCACCGAATTCCGTGATTTTCTCAATCGCCGGTTCGGCAGGCGGGAGGTCATACAGCTTCACGAGCAAATCCATGATAGACTTTACCGCAACCCGGGCACCTTTCCATGCCCGACCAACACACCGCGATCGGGGTCGAGTTCGAACACATCCACGCCGGCTCCGGTGAGGCCCTTTTTCTTCCGGCCCCGGGCGCCGAAAACGTAGTGCTTCCCGTTCTCCGGGTTCCAGCCCATGT
>JABDJT010000129.1 GCA_013003335.1 Verrucomicrobiales bacterium
GGATCGGGCAATGTTTTTCGATGAAACCGGACTCCCGTGGGTGATGCCCTCGCCCAACATGCCGACGCTCGATACCGCGATCGTTTACCCCGGCATGTGCCTGTTCGAGGGCACGAACGTGAGCGAAGCGCGCGGCACGACCCGGCCTTTCGAGCTGTTTGGCGCGCCGTGGATCGCGGATGGAACCGGGTTTTGCAAAAAGCTGAACAACCTCGGCCTGCCCGGTGTGCACTTTCGCGAGGCTTCGTTTGAGCCGATGTTTCAAAAACACGTCGGCGAATTTTGCCGCGGCGCTCAGATCCACGTCACCGATCGCGATTCATATTTGCCCGTCAAAACCGCCGTCGAAATCCTGCGCCTGATCCGCGCCGATCACCCCGACGATTTCGCTTTCAATCCCCCGCCCTACGAATACGAGACCGAAAAGCTGCCGATCGAGATTTTGCTGGGGGTGCCGGTTGGCGAGGTTTTCGAGTGAACAGGGTTGGTTTGGCAAACCAACACTGTTGGATCAAATCGCCCCTCCCCTACGCAACCCCGCCGTTTCCACAACCGCCTGATTCCCTGTAACTTTCCCTTATGACGACCCGTCCGCCGAATCGCTTGTCCCGTCGTGCCGCAATCCGTGCGGGAGCTTTGGGGACGCTGGGCGGTCTGGGAATGGATCAGCTTTCGCGATTGCAGGCGGCGACTCCGGCCGCGGCGGGGAAGGCGAAAAACGTGATTTACATTTTCCTGTCGGGCGGACTTTCGCAGATCGACAGCTTCGACATGAAGCCAGATCAGCCGTCGGATATCCGCGGCGAATTTCAGCCGATCCCGACAAAAACGCCCGGCCTGCACATCTGCGAGCACCTGCCCGAGCTGGCGAAACGCTCGGAAGAATGGGCGATCTGCCGAACGATCAGCCACGGCTCGAACGAACACTCGAACGGCCACCACATCATGCTCACAGGCCGTTCACCGATGCCGACCGGGTTTGATCCCGGCAAGCCGAAGGAGTCAGATTTCCCCTCGATCTCCGCTCTCGCCGGACACCTTTTGCCGGCCGGAAAAACGCTGCCCTCCGCGATGGTTTTGCCGGAAAAAATTGTTCACCGCACCGGACGGACAATCCCCGGTCAATTCGCCGGGCAGCTCGGCCGCCACTACGATCCGTTTTTTCTCGAGACGTCGAAATACAACGCGACGAGCTACGGGGCGTATCCGGAATACCTGTTCCATCACGAAACCGGCGCGGTCGAGACGGACATGGGATTTCACCCGCTGAATCTCGAGCTGCCCGCCTCGGTCGATTACGAGCGGTTCCAGGACCGGCTCGGGCTCCAGCAAATTTTGGAAAATCAGGCCCGGCACCTCGAAAAAAATGTCGCGGCCGAAGGCGCGGACCGGTATCGCGAAATGGCGGTTTCACTCCTGGCCGATCCGAAGACGAAAGCGGCTTTCGACATCAAGACTGCCGACAAGAAAACGCGCGAAACGTACGGCGAAAACGCGTTCGGCTGGTCGCTCCTTCTGGCGCGGCAATTGGTGGAAGCGGGCGTGAATCTGGTGCAGGTGAATCTCGGTAACAACGAAGCCTGGGACACCCACCAAACCGCATTCCCGAATTTGAAAAACTACCTGTTCCCGCCGATGGACCGCGCCGTTTCGGCCCTGCTCGATGACCTCGGCGAACGCGGCATGCTGGACGACACCCTACTCGTCATGGCCAGCGAATTCGGCCGCACGCCGAAAGTCTTCACGTTGCGCGGGAAAAAACATCCGGGCCGCGATCATTGGGGTGCTCTTCAGTCCGTGTGGTTCGCCGGCGGCGGAATCCGCGGCGGTTCTGTTCTCGGGAAATCGGACAAAGTCGGCGGTCATCCGATCGAAGACGGCCGCACGCCCGAAGATTTCGCCGCGACGATTTACCAGGCCCTCGGAATCCCATCCGACACAATGTGGCACGATGTCCTCGGTCGGCCCATGCCGCTCTATCACGGCGAGCCGCTGAACGAGTTGTTCGGGTAAGGGAAGTCGACGCATTCGACCGGCCCGCACTGCTTATTCGGGTTCCGCCGCTCTGCGAAAATCCCGGGCCACACCGGTGAAAGTTCGTTCGCGGGCCTTGTTCCGTGGCTCGTGGCAGTAGCGGATCGAATAAAGGTAATCGATCATTTCGTCGAACTCGCCGTTGCAATGGCCGGCAGTTTGCAGCGAGCCGAGGAATTCGCGCCAGGTTTGCGAAGGTCGTTTCGGGACGCCGCACCGTTCGCCGGCGACGAGCAGTTCGCCCGCGAAACGGGGCAGTTCCTCGACTTTCCGGAGAGCCCCGGCTCCGTCCGCCTTCGATCCGCCGTGACGCATTCCACCATCTCTCCGGAAGAATAGAAGCACCAGCCAAATCAGGAAGCCAATACCGATCAGGACGGTGATGAAATGCCGGACCAGGAAAACGGACACTGCATCGATGGTGCGGGACAGCCAGGTCCGTTCGCTGGAAAAACGCTCCTCGATTTTCCCAAGTTCTTCGTAGCCTGCAAAATCGGGCAATGCTCCGGAAACGGCAGCCGGTTGAGGGGCCGAAATTCGCCCGGAACTAACAGGGGTCGTATCGAACACGGTCCAGCCGCGTCCGTCGAGGTAGACTTCCGCCCAGGCGTGAAAATCGCTGTTTCGAAAGGCAATCACCCGCGATCCGCTGAAGGCCTGTCCCCCGTGATAACCGTAGGCGACGCGGCTGGGAATTCCGAGATGGCGGAGAATCAACACCGTGGAGACTGCATAAAGTTCGCAATGACCACGCCGCTCGTCGAAGAGAAAATTTTCAAGCGGCTCGAGATCCTTTTCATTTTCGTAGCGGAGGCTGTAACGGGTCCGGTCGTGCAGGAAATCTTGCACGGCCCGCAGTCTTCCTCCGGGTGAATCGGCAGATGCGATTTCGGATTTCACCAGTTCACCGATACGTTGGGACAACGCAGAATCCGGAACGGTCAGGTAGGGATCGGGCTCGGCTTTGCCAAACTCAAAACCGGTGGATTCTGCCGGATTGACAGGAGTGACGAGATCGAGCGGAGCGGTTGCGTCGAAGCGGACAAAAACCTGATTTTGATTGGTGACGAGTTGAAACCA
>JABDJT010000161.1 GCA_013003335.1 Verrucomicrobiales bacterium
GGTGCTGAACGCCTCGGTCGTCCAATACAACGAAATCACGCCCGACAACGTCGATGATTTTCATTTTCATGGCGACGAAAGCCAGTTTCCCGTCACCGCCGCCATCGTGATTCCGCGTGAGAAAATGGGCGGCACGATTTTGAAAGGCCGATACCAGGAAACCGCCAACGCCGCCGTTCAACTCGCCGATCCGGAAAAGGTGACCGACGAGTTGTTCAAAACTGTTTTCCAAATCCGCGATTTTGTCGTCACGGCCCTGGTCGCCGTTGGCCTGGCCGCCCTCGGAACTGCCGTGCTGGTTTTCCTGCTGTCCAACAAATTGCGCACGCGGGAATTTTCGAACCTGCGAAATCTCGGGGCCGATCCCGCGACGATTCGAATGCTTATATTCTTTGAAACCGCCTCCGTGCTACTGATCAGCGCGACCCTCGCCGCCGTCGTCCTGGCGGGGATGAACGCATTCGCGCCGGGAATTGTCCGGGCCGTTCTCGGATGAAATCATCCGGAACAGGGAACCGGCACGCCCTGAAAAAGGCAGGGGTGTTTCTCGCGATTTGCCTTCTGGTCTATCCAATTCCCTACCTGGCGAGCCGAACTCTGGCGGCTAAAAATATCGCCGGATTCGAGACCAGCCGGTATTACCTGGTTCCGAACCAGTTTGGAAATTCGTGGGTTCTGGAGGAAGGCCTGTGGTCCTGGACCACGACAAAGGAGTTTGTCCCGTTCCGATTTCTGCCCCGGTCGTCGGCATCCGGACCCCGGAGCCGAATCGGATCCGCCGCAGCTGATGCAATCAACAATTTCCTTTTTGCGCTTCCTGCCCGATTCGATGCAGCTCTAACCGATTCTTACATACGGTTTTAAGATGACGTCTGCGCGGAGTGAATTTGATTGTCTCCCTGCCGGATTTCGCCCGTAATGGAGTCATGAGCGAGCACGCGTCCCCCAACCCACCCAAAAAATCCAACGCAGGCAAGATCATCGGCTGCACCTGCCTCGGCCTTCTGACAGTCGCCGTTCTTGGAATCGGAGGCTGTTTCTACGGCATCATTGCCCTTTTGAAAGAAAATCAGCCCTACAAGGATGGCGTCGCCGCCGTTCAGGCGTCCGCAGAAGCCAAAGCCGCACTCGGTGATCCCATCAAGCCCGGCTTTCTGCCTTCCGGAAACATCAGCATCAACGGCGAAAACGGGGAAGCTGCCATGGCCATTCCGGTTTCCGGCCCGAATGGAAAAGGCACCGTCCATGTGATCGGAAAACTCGCAGCCGGAGCCTGGTCATACGAAACGTTTGAACTCGAAGTTGAAGGCCAAACCGATCGAATTCCGCTCGCTGCGCCTTGACCGGTGTTGTCCGAATTGAATCTTAGTTTTCGAACCAACAGGGTCTGTTCGGCAAACCAACCCTGTTGACTCGAAATCGGCCGAACTGCGGCCTTTCACCCCGCAATCAGCCGCGATGTTTTCATGAAAGATCCCCTCGAATCAGCGGAAAACGCACCCCGGAAACGTTCCCACCTTCAGACCGCCGGGATCGGCTGCGGGCTCACTGCTGCCCTGGTCGTCGTCCTCGCCGTGGTGACCGTTATCATTGAAAACCGGTCCGGCGCCCGCGAGTGGAAGCGGGTCCACGAAAAGCTGGTGGCCGAAAATGTGGAACTTGATCCGAAAAAAATCCTGCCCCCTCTCCCCGCACCTGAGGAAAATTTTGGAGCCGAGCCGATGATTGCGTCTCTCGGGAATTATCGTCAGGACGAAAGCGGCAACGTCATCTACGGAGACCCGGAACTGGCGGAACGATTCAGCGCGATGAGTCTGAGAGACATCCTCGACGCAGAAAAACCGAATCCAAACCGGGCCACGGGAAAACCGGCAGATTTCGCGGCTGTAGCGGAAGCGATGCGCAAGTCAGCCGATTTCAACATCCCGGAAGATATCAACGGCGATGCCGCAGCGGTTCTCGCCGGGCTGGAGCGGTTCTCGGAAGACTTTGCCCGCGTCGACAACGCCGCGCTCCGGCCCCGGGCAGTGCTGGAACTCGAATTCGCAGACACTTTCCTGGACCAGATTTCCATGCAGATGCCGTACATCAGGCCCATCCTGGGTTTCCAGTCCCTGCAATCCATCCGTGTCTGCGCCGCGCTTGAAACCGGCGACACCGAGCAGGCCCGGTCGGGAATTCGTACGATGTTGCAGACCTCGAAGGTCAGCAGCTCCCAGCCACTTCTCGTCGGTCACCTGGTTCGGGTTGCCGGACACGACCTGGTATTGTCCACGATCTGGCAGGGGCTCAATCATCATCAATTTACAGAAGAGGACCTGGCCTGGCTGGAAGGTCAACTCGCCGGCGAGTCGGACGACATTCTCGAAAATCTCGAGCTGGCCCTGAATCTCGAAATGATCGTCATGACAATCGGTGCCTGCGATTTTATGAAATCACCCGAAAGCCGGAAAGTCGATTTGCTGGGCATGGCCGAAGTCGGAGACACCGGGGAGAAGAACAATTTGGCCATGCGGTTGGTTCCCGATGGAATCTGGGATCATAACAAGGCATTCGGGGCGGAGTTGCTGTTCGACACTGCCATCAAACCAATCCGCGAACGAAATCTGCAAGCCTCCGAAGTCGACGTCCAGGCAGTCATTGTGGAAAGGAAGCGCAGCCCCCGTTCATTCATGGCTGCGATCCTGTTCCCGGCCACCTCCAGGCTTGCCGGCCGGTCATTCGAGATCGCGGCAACGACAGATATGGCGCGGGTCGCGATCGCGATGGAGCGGTTCAAGCTCGCAAACGGCAAGTATCCGGCCAGCCTCGACGCGCTGGTCCCGAAATTTCTGCCCGCAGTTCCGAAAGACATCGCCAGTCCCGACGGCTCTCCCCTCAAACTCACTCCGGAGGGCGATCGATACCGGATTTACTCAGTCGGAAAAAACGGCACGGATGAAGGCGGGAAAGTGGCTTTCCGTGAGGCGGACCGGCGGGACGTCCAAAAAGGTGACTGGGCGTGGGGATACAATTTCGAGAAAGAACAGGACGAGTAAATTCAGGCCCGCTCGAGCAACTCCTCCACCTCTCCAAGCGGCAGGCAGTTCACCACGTTCTCCCGCGTCAGCCAGCCTTTCCGGGCGATTTGAATTCCGAAATGGAGGAATTGCAGGTCGCTGCAGCGGTGGGCATCAGGATTGATGGAGCATTTCACTCCTTGTTCGGTGGCGTGCTTCCACCAACGCCAGTCCATGTCCAGTCGCCACGGGTTGCAATTCAATTCGATGATCGTCCCGGTTTCGACGCAGGCGTCAATAATTTCAGAAACGTTCACGGCGTACGGGTCGCGCTTCAGTAGCAGCCGACCGGTGAGATGACCGAGCATGGTCACGTGCGGATTTTCCACCGCGGAGAGAATTCGCTTGGTCATTTCCGATTCGCTCAAAGTCATAGCGTTGTGAACGCTGGCGACGGTGTAATCGAGTTCCGCCATTAGATCGTCTTCAAAATCGAGACTGCCGTCGCGCAGGATATCGACCTCGCTCCCGCTGAAAATCCGGAATTTCACGCCGTCGGCCGTGTATTTCGCGTTCAAATCCGCGATCTCGGCCATCTGGGAGCGCAGGCGTTCTTCATCGAGGCCGTTCGCCTGGAACGAACTTTTCGAGTGATCGGCGATGCCCAGATACTGCAGACCGAGCTCGATCGCGGCGTCGCCCATTTCGGCGAGCGTGTTGCGGCCATCGCTGGCCGTGGTGTGATTGTGAAAGGTGCCGCGCAGGTTTTCCCGCTCGATCAATTTCGGTAATTCGCCCTCTTCCGCTGCCTCGATTTCACCAGTGTTTTCGCGCATCTCCGGCGGGATAAAATCGAGCCCGAGAAATTCATACAGGGCCGACTCATCCTGGAAATCATCCGGCGCTTCCCGGTCGGAGCCTTCCTTCGGCGCGAGCCGGTATTCGTTCAGCGTGTAGCCGCGGCTCAGCGCCCGTCCGCGCATCGCGACGTTGTGTTCTTTGCTGCCGGTAAAATAGGCCAACGCGCAGGCATACTCGGCGTTCGAGACGGCGCGAAGATCGACTTGCAGGCCATCAGCGATGCGAATGCTGGATTTCGTGCCGCCATCGACGAGCACAGATTCCGTCCAGTCGTTGTCGACGAAAAACCGCATGATCGATTCCGGTTTGTCCGTCGCGACGAGAATGTCAATGTCATGCACCGTTTCTTTCGACCGGCGATAGCTGCCTGCCGCTTCACAGCGCAGGCAATCGGGGTGTGATTTGAGCGCGTCGAGAATCATTTCGACCGGGTCGGCGACATCCCCGAGCCGGAATCGTTCCGCGTTCGTCTCGCGAAATTCAATCGCCTCCAGAATTTTTTCGGCCGACTTTTTCCCGAACCCGGACAGCCCGGCAATCGCGCCCGATTCAGCGGCCTCCTTCAATTTCACCACGGAATCGACGTCGAGTTGCTCGTAGACCGCCTTCACCTTTTTCGGTCCGAGTCCCTGGATCGAAAAAAGCTCGAAAATCGTGTCCGGAAATTCCGATTTTAGGTTTTCGTAATATTCCAGCTTTCCCGTGCTGGCGAGCTCGTGAAGCTTCTGCTGCAGCGCGTCGCCGATGCCCTTGATCCCCTTCAAGTCGTCGTCTTTCGCTTTTTGGACGATATCGCCGGCAAACGAGTTCACGACCTCCGCACCTCCCCGGTAAGCCCGGACTTTGAACGGATTTTCGCCCTTCAATTCGAGGAGCTGGGCGATGTTTTCGAGCGTTTTGGCGAGGTCTTCGCGGGTCATATGAGGAGTAATCGGGGTTCGATTTCAGTATTCAGTGAGTTGGGAAAAAAGCCACCAATTTGGAGTGCGTCTCCCGGCACCACCGCTCTCCAAAAAAAAAACGAACCAACAGGGTTCATTCGGCGAACAGACCCTGTTGGTTCGAAAAGGAAATTCAATTTCCAACCCCGGGAATTACCGGTTCCCCTTGCCCTTCCCTTTTCCTTTGCCCTTTCCGTCCGGTCGAAAACCAGTCCCCGGTCCTTTCCGGCCCTTGTCCTGCCCACGATCTTCGGGGGTCAGGCCGACGATGATGTCCCAGTTGGCTTCGAGTTCGCCGGCCTTGGAACCTTTGACCGGCTTGAATTCGGTGATGAGCAAATCGCGCAGTTTTTTGTCGGTCACGCTGTTCAGAATCCGGTCGGTCTTGTTCAATTCCTGCCCCTTGATGTAACACTGGGTAGTCAGCACGCGTTTTCCGCCGCGATACACTGCGACGTGATAGTGCGCGGTTCGCGGTCCGTAGGGAACCGGCTTGATGGCGCGGAAATAGTAACGGCCGTCCGAGGCGGTGCGGAACCGTCCGAAGCCCTGGAAATTTCCATCGCGTTCCTGTCCACGCGCGGCGCCCTGGGAATGGATGTAGCAGCCGTTGGCGTCTGCCATCCACAATTCAACAACCGCTCCGGCAGCGGGCTCCCCGCTTTTGTCCAAAACCCGGCCGTGCAAATGCGTGATTTCGCCCACAGAGGGAGTGACGGAATCGTTCATGATGATGAGGTCGTTGTCCGTGTCGAGCGGCAATTTATCCGGGTAAAACGGGCCCTCGGTTTGGAACGGCGTGAGGCTGAGGGCTTCGGCAAACGCTCCGGCAGAAGTGAAAAGGGCGGCGGAACCGGCGGTGGCAGCGCGAAGAAAATCGCGGCGATGGCAATCGGGGCAGAAAATCTGTTTCATGAATAATGAAACGGTAACGAAAATGAAAAGTTGCGGCAATTCCTGATCCTGCCGGTTTGCCCCTGCTGAAACTCTGGCGTAGTTTTCCGCGAAACCAGACATGGGCGTTCACAATCGAGATTACATGCGCGGCGGCGGCGGCGGTTCCGGCTTCGGAGGGCCGGGCGTCAGCATCCCCGGTCCACGAAAATGGTCGCTGCTGACCTGGCTGATCATCACGAACATTGCGATTTTCTTCATTCGGAATTTCGTGCTCGCAGCCTATGACAACATGTGGGGCACGGTTTCGAAGGAGACGCTGCTTTCCGGCCACGTTTACGCGCTGCTCACGCACATGTTCCTGCATGACACGCTGTTCCACCTGCTCGGCAACATGCTCGTTCTCTTCATCTTCGGACGAATCCTGTATCGCTCGATCGGCCCGAAACACTTTTTCATCATCTTTTTCGGGGGCGGAATTCTCGGCGCCATTTTGTCCATCGGCGCGCACTGGGGAAACAGCGGTCCGATGCTCGGTGCATCCGGCGGGGTGCTGGCCGTGGCCATCGCAACCTGCACGATGTATGCCTCACAGGTCGTCACGCTGCTGATCTTTTTCGTGATTCCGGCCCGGCTCTCCTTCAAGCAAATCGGCGTCCTCTTTGTCGTGATCGACTCGCTGATCCTCGGCTACTACCTCATGAGCGGGAAATTTTTCAATCCGACCCCCGGCGAACCGCAGATCGGGGTCATTGCCCACCTCGGCGGCATGCTTTTTGGTTTCTTGTACGTGAAACGGGCATATCAAAGGGCGGCTTCGCGGGAGCAACGCTGGAAACAAGACTACTCGATGGGCCAGACCTACGACGCCGAAATCGTGGAGGAAAAGAAGGAATCCTGGAGCGAAAAACGGCGAAGGAAGAAGGAGGAAAAGCGGCTCAAAAAGGAAAAAGAAGAGCCCTTTGTTTCGGTCGACGTCGATGCAATTCTCGACAAGATCAGCGAGGAGGGGATGCACAGCCTGACACCCGAGGAAAAGAAAATTCTCGATCGCCGCAGCGAAGAACTGGCCAAGCGCGCTTCCCATCGGCGGTGACGCCCGACACGATCCAACAGGGTTGTTTCGCCAAACAGACCCTGTTCATTCGAAAATGGACTCCGAACTCTCTCCCAGCGAATCCCCTTCCGCCCGCGCGCGGCAAAACCGAAAACGGAAAACGCTTCGGTTGATTGGCTGGATTTTCCTGCCTATCGGCTTTATTGGGCTCTCCATTTTCGCGGCAAAACTCGGCATCGCTATGGGCCGGGCTGATCTACCCGAGTCAGCAAAAGTCAGCACGGCTTACCCGGTCGGAATCGTGGTGGTCGCGGGGCGGGACGGCGATCCGGTTTTCTTCGCCGAAACAGTTCAGGAACTCCGCAATTTTTATTTCCAATACCCCGAAATCGAACAACGCCGCGAAGCCAACCTGGACGGGGAGACAAAAATTCGCCGCGTCTTCGGCCGGGTGGAACTGGCCACGCTCAAAAGTGATGCCGACGGCGTCCAGGTCCAAATTCGAACCGGCCCGCTCGCCGATGAGGTTTATTGGATCCACAAATCGCAGTTGCCGGCGCAAAACTGAGCGGTTGGTTACTCATCACTGAAAAACGGGAACAAGAGGCGCAGCTGCTGTTTTGACGGCCGGTTTCCGTATTCGCAGAGTTCAAAAGCCTCGGCGTGTTTCACGGCCTTCCCTTTTTCCTCGCCATACCACTCAATCAAAAGCTCGCGATGCTTGTCGGCGATGCCGCCGTTTCGGCGCGACCAGCTTTTTTTGAGCATCTCTTTCCGGCGTTTCGGATCATTGGCGAATCGTTTCACGAGTGTTTCCTCGGATCCAAGCGCTCCGCCCTCATAAACCTGCGATTCCAGCGCGTCGATTGCGTGAACCTTTTCATCAAACACGTCGTCGATCGACACCGCGATGGTCGGGGTAAACGGATACGGTTTGGTAAATCCATCCGGGAAAAAGAAAAACGAAGGGTTCTTTTTCAAATGCGGCACATCCGGGCAGTAGTGCGGAACCATGACCATAAACGCAGCGTCCTGCACGAGAAGACCGGTGTTCCGGTGATCGGGGTGGTAGTCGTAAGGCCGGTGGGAGAAGACGATGTCAGCGTTCCATTCGCGGATCAGCCGGCAGACCGTTTTCCGGTTTTCGAGAGTCTGCAGCAGTTCGCCGTCATGAATGTCAAGCACCTCCACGGTTGTCCCCATTCGCTTTGCAGCTTCCTGGACCTCGGCTGTGCGTCGTTTTGCGAGCGGCCCACCAGCCATTCCCCAGTGCCCGATATCACCGTTGGTCAGTGAGACCAGTTTCACGCGGTGGCCCATTTTTGCCCACTTGATCGCACACCCTCCAATCTGGAATTCGGGGTCATCCGGGTGAGCGCCGAAAGCGATGATGTTCAGGACCCGTTTCTCTTTTTTCTCATCCTGGGAAAAACCGGAGGTCGGGAGAATGACGGATAACGCGAGCAGGAAAAGGATCAGCTTTTTCATGAAACCATCGTTCCCAATATCGATCGCTACGAAAAGGAAAAACGAACCCACACGATGGGCGAGATGGCCCGTTTTCGATCCAATAGGGTCTGTTCGGTGAAGCAACCCTGTTAATTCGTTCGGCTGGAATTCGCGGTGGATTCCGCTATCATCGCCGCAGTCTATGGTTCGCAAACTGCTCGCTCCGCTCCTGTTTTTTCTCGGGGGAATCGCCGCTCTTTCCTGGCAGGTGCTGTGGCATCTCGATCTTTCGCTCGCGCTCGGAGTTTCGGCAAAGGGAACCGCGCTTACAGTCGCGACGGTCATGGCGGGCATAACGCTCGGGGCGCTGTGGTCGGGCAAACGAATCGAGGCGCGTGCGCCTGAAAAACCGTGGGTTTTCTACGGTATGCTGGAGTCGTTTGTAGGTCTGTCAGGTTGGTTGCCTCTGATCCTGATGCCCGCGATCGAGTCGGCGGATGCTGCGATTTATCAATCCGCTCCATTCACTGCGACGGCTTTCACTGCGATGGTGCTGGCTCTGACGATCGGGCCGGCCAGCTTTGCGATGGGGGCCACTCTGCCGGTCATCGGCGTGATTGCGAAAAATTGCGCCCAACCCCTCTCCCGGTTTTACGCGGCCAATACGGCCGGAGCGGCCTTCGGCGCGCTGCTGGTGGCGTTTTTCCTGATACCGAACCTGGGCCGGATCGGAGCGGGGTTCGTTCTGATTGTGATCCAACTCGCGATTCTCGGAGCGGCCTTCGCTCTTTCCCGCGAATCGAGTATGGCAAAGGCGGGAAAAGTCGAGCCGACAGCAGACCGCAAGCCATCGATTTCCGCGCGTCTCGCCCTGACTTTCGCGGCGGCGACGGGGTTTGCGACTTTCGCCCTCGAGGTTTCGTGGTTCCGACTGCTTCGCTCGGCCTGGCTTTCGACGACGGATTCGTTCGCCATCATGCTGTTCGTGTTTTTGATCGCACTGGCCATCGGCGCCTGGCTGAGCCGGCGAATCCGAAAATGGGGAGTCGCTCTTTCGGTGATCCTGGGACTGGCCGGGATGGCAATCCTGATTGCGACGCCAATTTTGGAGCGATTTGATTTGTGGGGCAACGCGGGCGGAAGCTACCTGGGACGGGCAACGGTCCGCGTGCTGGCCGCGTTTTGCGTGATGGGGCTGCCGGTGGCGCTGATAGGCGTCTCGCTGCCGTGGCTGCTGGATGAATTTCGCCGGCCGCGCGATTGGGCGCGATTGTACGGAATCAACACGATCGGTGCGGTGGTCGGGAGTCTCGTCGCAGGCTGGATCCTGATGGGCTTGTTGGGACCGGTTCGGACGAGCTGGCTGGCGGGCCTCGTTTTGACGGCCGTCGCTGTTCCGGCGATCCGCAACTGGCGGGGGCGCTGCGAAATCCTGGTGCCGACGCTCTGCCTGCTCGCCGTAGCCTGGTGGGCGGAATCAGGAATCGGTAAAACGCGAACGCAGGGGCCGACAGCAGCGGTGCGAAACGAGCATCGCGTTCTCGCCTCGATTCACGGGCCGGACGTGACGACTTCAGTGGTTCAAATCGAATCCGGCTCGCACGTTCTGTTCATCGACGGATATGCCGCCACGGGGGAATACGGTGCGAGTTCGAATTACATGGACGCGATGGGGCGGCTGCCCATGCTTCTCCACAACAATCCGCGCGACGCACTCGTGATTTGCTTCGGGACGGGTCAAACGGCCCGGGCGGTCCTCGATGAAAATCCGGAACGCCTCACCGTGGTGGACGTGAATCCCGCGGTTTTCGAAGTGGCCGAACTTTTCAAATCGAATGGCGAGGTCTTGAAAGATAATCGGGTTCGGGTCCGCGCAATGGATGGCCGGGCCTGGCTGCGGCGGTCGGACACGGAATATGACGTGGTGACGCTGGAGCCGATGCCGCCATTTTTCGCCGGGACAAATTCCCTTTATTCGGTCGAATTTTACGAACTGATCCACAACAGCCTGCGGGAAGACGGCTTCGTCGCCCAATGGTTCCCGATGCACCTGATGACGCCCGGCCATGCGCGGGCGGTGGCAGCCGCGTTCGTCGAAGTATTTCCGGCCGCCGTTCTGTGGATTGATCCGGACAACGCGGACGCCCAGGGAGTGCCGCAGCAGGGAATCCTGATTGGTCGGAAAGGCGATCGGCCGTGGGATCCGTGGCCCGGTTTTGAACGTCCGGCTGCCGGGCTCCGCCCGCTTGGCTACGAGACAGTGAACGGAAACGTGTTTCTCGTGGATGAAGAGTTGGCCCGCTACGTCGAGGGTGCCGAGACGGTCACCGACAACAACCAGGTTTTGTCTTATGGCAAAGACGCGTTGCACCGGCACGACATTTCGAAGCGGCTTTTTTCCGGGGAAAACATGAAAGAACTCTTCGAATTAAAACAGGGAACCAATCCCGCCCCGTGAGTTGATTCGCCCACCGTCCTGCCTGACCTTCGCTTTCATGGATTTGTCTTCCGAACAGCTTTCCAAACTGCAAGCCCTCCTCGCCGAATTGCGAAAAGGGAACGAGTTTTATCGCTCTCGAATGGAAGCGGCCGGGGTCGATGAATCGATCGATTCGTTGGATGAGTTTTCGGAGAAAATGCCGTTCACGACGAAGATGGACCTGGTCTGGGACCGTGAGGAATCTCCACCCTACGGCACGAATTTGACCTATCCTGTCGGGCGGTATTCGCGGCTCTGCCAGTCAAGCGGAACGACGCGAGGGCCGCTGCCGTGGCTGGACACCGAAGAGAGTTGGTCAGCGATGCTGGACTGCTGGGACCGCGTTTACGAAGCGGCGGAAATCGGTCCCGATCAGGCGATTTTTTTCGCGTTTTCTTTTGGACCGTTTCTCGGCTTTTGGACGGCATTTGAATCAGCAACGCGACGCGGAAACCTGTCGATTCCCGGCGGCGGATTGAGCAGCCTGGCCCGGTTACAGGCGATGGCGACGCATCGAGCGCGAGTGTTGTGTTGCACGCCGACCTACGCACTGCGGCTCGGGGAATTGCTCGAGGAAAGACAGGGAGACGATGAAATCCTCGCGAAGGTTGCGATTGAAAAAATCGTGGTCGCGGGGGAGCCGGGCGGAAGCATTCCCGAGGTTCGGGAACGCCTCGCCGAATTGTGGAATGGCGCGCGTGTGTTCGATCACCACGGCATGACAGAAGTGGGGCCCGTCACCTATGAGCATGCCGAAAAACCGCTCAGCCTTTGCGTAATCGAGGAGGCGTATCTGGCCGAAGTGATCGACCGCGAAACGCACCGGGAAGTAGCCGACGGCGAAAAAGGGGAGCTGGTTTTGACGACGCTGACCCGCACTGCCTGCCCGCTGCTGCGATACCGAACCGGCGATCTCGTCGAAAAGTCGAGCTTTGATGGAAAGCTGTGCCTCGAGGGCGGAATCCTCGGCCGTGTCGATGACATGGTCGTGATTCGCGGCGTAAATATTTATCCGACGGCCGTCGAAAAAGTGATCCGCGGATTTTCCGAAGTCGCCGAATTCCAGGTCAAACAGACCACCCGGCAATCGATGGCCGAGTTGGAAGTGACGATCGAGCCCTATGAAAAATCGACCCACGATTCGCTAGCCGAGCGGGTGGGACGGGCCCTTCAGGACGCCTTCACCCTGCGGATTCCGGTTCACGTTGTCGATTCGGGCGCGCTCCCGCGATTCGAATTCAAATCGAAACGCTGGGTCAAAGAATCGGACAGCTGAAACGAATCAACAGGGTTCGTTCGCCAAACTAAACCTGTTGGTTCGTAAAACGCTTATTTTTCCACGATCCAGATGTTCCGGTAGAACACGGGATTTCCATGGCCCTGGAGAAAAATGGGGCCGGGCTCGGGCGTTTCTTTTTTCCCGCCACCGGTCGGCTTGGGGATTTCGACGTCGTCGTGAATCAGCACGCCGTTGAGCCGGACCGTCATTCGCGCGTTAGCGGTTTTCTTGTCGCCGTCCCACTTTGCGGCGGTGAAATCGACGTCATAGGTCTGCCAGGTCAGCGGCGGGAGACACATGTTGTGAAGCGGCTCGGCAGTCTTGTAAATCCCGCCGGTTTCGTTGTCTTTCCCTTCCAGCCCGAATGCATCAAGGACCTGGGTTTCATAGCGATGCTGGTGATAAACGCCGCTGTTTCCCCGACCCTGGCCGCGGGCCCACGGCTTGAAGGGAGTGCGGAATTCGAGGTGGAGATGGTAGTCTTTGAATTTGCGTTTCGTGCTAATGTCGTTGTTCCGGAGCAGGCCATCAACGACTTCTCCCCGCTCCCACTCATCAGCGGTTTTGCCGTTAAACAGGACGATCGCACCGGCGGCGGGCCTTTTGCCGAGGGTGTCGCTTTTGCGCTCCACGCGGGAAAGATTGAGCCAGTCGCTGCCTTCTTTTTGAAGCGCAATTTTTCCCTCGGCGATCTTCCCGGTAATTTTTCCGTCGCCTGATTTCAGGGCGTCCGCTGTGCCGTTGAGCTTGATTTTTTCGTCGCCCTTTTTGTAGCCAAGTCCCGGAAATCCGCCCGGCAGCAGGTAGGCATCGAATTTTCCATCGCCCAGCGCGACGACCTGCACGGCCCGGTCCTGTCCTTTTTTGGCGACACCATATTCTCCCTGGATGAGGAAATCCGGGTTCTCCTTCGCAGTGAGTTCTGGATCGGTCCAGGTGTCTTTTTTCTTTTGGGCGCAGGCGAGCTGCGAGGTAAACACGGCGAGCAAAACGGCGGGAATCGCGAATCGAAATTTCATGCCTCCAGATTGACGGGGTAGGCTCTCCGACTCAATCAAAACCTGTCGACAGCGGATCACACGAAAGCGCAATCAGCGATTGAGTTCCCGCCAGTATTTGAGTTCGGTTTCTGCGACTTCGATCCGGTCAAGCAAGCGGACAATGAGTCGCACGGTGCGAAAATGGAGTTTCTCTCCGAAGTGGAGGTCGGCGATTTGCCGGAGTCGGGTCAGGCCGCGGTCGTCGAAGAGGAGGCGGTCGGTTTCGCCGGATCGGATCGGACGAACCAACCTGCCGCGGACGAGTTCGCGAATCAGTTCCCGATGGATACCGGAGATTTGACTGGCCGCATCCAGATCAACCACTCGTTTAGGCTCGGAAACCGGGATTGTGATTTCGTTCTTGGAAAGCATGGGTTCGGATTTCGTTTCAGGGGTTTCGAGGCTGGAAATCAGAGGCGTCGGAGAGCTGTTTCCACAACTTCTCTTCCTCGGGTGAGAGCGAATCCGGCACGACGATCGCGAGATGCACATAGAGATCGCCGTGACGGGACGGATCATCATCGAGCGGCAGTCCTTTTCCTTTCAGTCGCAATAAATCACCCGTCTGACTGCGGGCAGGCACTTTCAGGCGCACGCCGCCGTGCAGGGTGCTGACATTGACCGTCGTGCCAAGGACGCATTCCCACGGGGCCAACTCGAGGTCCATGTGCAAATCGGACCCGTCGATGCGGAAAACAGGATGCCGCTCAAGGCGAACACGCAGGAGCAAATCGCCCTGTTCTCCGCCGCCGCTACCCGGGCCACCGAGACCGGCGCAACGAATACTCTGACCTTCGCTGATCCCTTTCGGAATCTTGATCCGGATCGTCGTGGGCGAGTTGTCACCGGGTTTACGAAGCCGCAGGGTCCGCTCGGCTCCGTGCATCACTTCTTCCAGGGTCACCAGCAAGTCGCTTTCGATGTCATGTCCCCGTTGGGAAAACTGGCGATATCCGCCCCTCGCATGGCCGCCCCCGGGAAAACCGGCACCGGACGGTCCTCCTCCGCCGCGAAAGGCGCTGAAAGGATCTCCCGCCGCACGATTCCCGAAAAGCGATTCAAAAAAATCGCTGAATCCGGTGCTGCCGTCGAATTGGTATTCATAATGGGCGCCATCGCCGCCTCCCGGATCAAATCCGCCGAATCCACCCCGGCCGTTTCCGCCACCGGGGAACCCGGAAAAATCGGCGCCGTGCTGCCAGTTTGCGCCAAGCGCATCGTATTTCTGACGTTTGTCCGGATCGCCAAGAACCTCGTAGGCCTCGTTTACCTCCTTGAATTTCCTCTCTGCTTCCTCGGCATTGTCTTTCGAAACGTCCGGATGAAACTGCCGCGCTTTCTTCCGGAAAGCACGCTTGATGTCCTCCTGGCTGGCATCGCGATCGACGCCCAGGACTTCGTAGTAATCTCGAAATTCGACTCCCATAATCACTCTTCTCAGGCAACGCGGGCTTTCGCCCACGGGGTAAAATCAATTTGCGAACCACCCATCCGGCGCACGACGTTCAGGCCGTGGCGGCGGGCGAATTCCCGCAACTCGCTGTCCGACAAGTCATCAAACAGGCCCAACTCCGAGGCGTGGCGGACCGTGTAAGTGCGCCCGGCGCGTAGCGTTTCGGAAAGTCGCTCTCCGAATGCCTCCCGCCGCCCATCCTGCGGTTCTTGTGTTTCAATCGTCATTCTTTTTATTGCAGAGGTAGTTATCATTCCTCCTGACCTGTCAGGAAAGGCGCCAGATGAAACAGCATGTAACCCAGCGAGGTGATGAAGGCCGCGACGTATGTCCAGGCCGCTGCATTCAGCACGCTGCTGACTCCATCGATCTCCCGGCCGGTGATGTAGCCATCCCGAGCCAGGATCCGCTTCGCGCGCGCGCTGGCGTCAAACTCCACCGGCAGGGTGATCAGGTTGAAAAGCATCATCACACCCCAGCCGATTCCCATCAGCATCGCCGCTGCAGACCACGGAATCAGGGCAAACGCAGCTCCGATCATCGGGAGAAACAGCAGCCAACTGCTGGCAAACTCGGTGAGGCCCACAGCAGTCATGCGCAAGTGCAGCCATCCGTAAGATCGCGCATGCTGGATCGCGTGGCCGGCTTCATGGGCACTGACGCCGAGTGCGGCAACCGAAGTGCCATAGTAATTTTCTTTCGATAGCGCCAACCGCTTGTGGATCGGGTCGTAATGATCCGAAAGCATTCCATCATGCGGCACGACTTCTACATCATGAATTCCCTCCCGGTGAAGGATCGAATGCGCCACCTCAGCCCCGGTGCGACCCAATGCCGCCGGCACTTCCGACCATTTGCGGTAGGAGCGTTTCACCCCTGCAGCTGCGAGAAGCGACAGGGCCATGGTTCCAAGGAAGAGTAACCAGAATAATGTCATGGTTTTACAAAGAATTTTGGGTTCAGGTTTGTTTCTTGTTTACCCTCTTAGAAAACTGAGTCGCCCAAACGTTGAAGGAAATTTCCAAAAATCCGGAGATTTCGCCGTCATTGCGGCCCGGTAGATTTCCACTTGAATCCCCTCTTCACCGCGCCTAGATTCCGCGCCCTCGAAACTTTTATCGACGAATCATGAAGGCCGACATTCATCCCGAATACCAGGAAGCCACGATCCAGTGCACTTGTGGAAACATCATCTCCACCCGCTCGACCGTGCCGGATATCCGTGTGGGCATCTGCTCGGCCTGCCACCCGTTTTTCACCGGCGAACAGCGCTTCGTCGATACCGCGGGCCGGGTTGATAAATTTGCAAAACGCTACGGTGGCGATTCGGCGAAACGTCGTTCCGTCAAAAAGCCGAAACTGGCCGACGCCGAGTAGTCAATCCGCCGAATTTCGGCAATAAAGGTGAGTTCCCGACGTGCGGAACCCAACGGAACGATTCCAAGCTTCCCGGATGATGGCGGTTGCTATTGCGGTGAATCTGGAAGAGAGCTTGCTCTCAGGGAAGCATGAGTGATCCGGAATTGTCCCGCCTCGAAAAAGAGCATACACCTGCCAAAATTCGGCAGCGGCTCGAGCAGGGCCCCGGTCATAGT
>JABDJT010000164.1 GCA_013003335.1 Verrucomicrobiales bacterium
ATCCAGCGGACACGGAAAGCAGGACGGTGATCAGCAATCGTTTCATGGTTCAGTCCCGAAGGTTCATGTAGCCGCCGTCGATTTCGTAGGCCTGGCCGGTGATGAAATCGGCGTCCTCGCTGCAGAGATACAGGGCGAGCTTGGCGATTTCAGACGGCTGCGCCATCCGGCCGACGGGCTGGGCTTCGGATAGTTTTTGAAACATCTCGTCGCGATTGTCCGGGTAATTTTTGTCGAGGTATCCATCGACGAACGGGGTGTGAACCCGCGCGGGGCAGATGCAGTTGCAGCGGATTTTGTCCTTCAAATGGTCGGCCGCGACGGCGAGGGTCATGGTGTGAACCGCGCCCTTGCTGGTCGAGTAGGCGAAACGATCGGGCAGGCCGGCGACCGACGCGACGCTCGACATGTTGAGCACGACGCCGCCGCCCTTCTGGATGAGGTGGGGCAGGACGAGGTGGAGGCAGTTGTAGACGCCTTTTACATTCACGCGCAGGACCCGGTCGAAATCTTCTTCCTCCGTCGTAACGGCTGTGCCGATGTGGGCGATCCCGGCGTTGTTCACGAGAATATCGATTCGGTCGTGGGTGGTGAGGGCCGTGGCGAGCGAAGCTTTTACCGAACCCTGATCCGACACGTCAGTTTTTACAAACGTGGCTCGCGCCCCGGTTTCGCGGATGGCTACCGCAGCCTCCTCACCGGATTCTTCATCGAGATCGAACAGGATGACTCGGGCTCCGGCTTCAGCAAAGGTTTCGGCAATGGCGAGGCCGATGCCTTTGCCGGCTCCGGTGATGATTGCGGTTTTGTTTTCGAGAGAAAGGGAAACAGCCATGAATTCGGGAATGTGTCAGGATTTCGCCCTCATTCTGTGAGCGGACGGCGCGAAATTCAAGCAGCCGTGTTGCGCCGTCAGATGAAAACCGAATGCTTTCAGGAGAAATTTATGGCAGCGCTGATTCCGCGTCCGCGCGACCGGTGTTCGAAGTTTTCCAATTCGCCCGCAGTCTCCGGATAAAATTCACCGCACCACCAAGTCCGATGGAAAGGCCTATCAGGCCAAGGCCGAAACCACCCGCGACGATTTCCACCGGGGCTTTCACATAAAACGAGTGCTGATACAGATACACGTCCGTTCGCTTGTCTTTCCAATGCCAGCGCGGTGTAACCGGGCGCGCCCAGAGTCCGAAATCCCATTCGATGAGTCCGAAGGTTCCCCCGCCTGCGCTGACCGTCCAATTGTGTGAGGGAGGCATTCGGCCTGCGTCTGAACTCACCGGTGCGATCCACAAACAGGCCGCAAACAGGATAAACAGGCCGCTGCGCATTCGACTATTCATCGGCATCACCCACTTTTTGGTTCTGAAACATTTGGCGGCTGAAATTTCCTGCCGCAACGATCAGGAAAACAAGCAACAATCCCAGGCCTCCAGCCACAAATTCGGCCCGGGCGGGAACATTTTTTCGAAAATCGCCAATCAGGATTTCCGTGCGGATTTTGATTGGGAGAGACGCAGAGGTTTTCGTTGGCGTAGGGCTGAAAGCTGCTGAAAAATCCGGCTCCCGCCACTCTCGAAGGCCAACCTGCTTTCCAGCGATATCGATTGTCCAGGTTTTTGAAGGCGCGATCTTGTAGGCCTGTGCCGGTGAACTCGTCGCAAAGAAGAGCGCGGTGGCAATCAGGGCCAGCAGTATCGCATGGTGACGCCTCATTCCAGCGCTTCCTTTCCGATGACTTTGCGACCCGCCGATTGTTGCCTCCATTCCTGCCACTTTCGGAAGCCCCCTCCGGCAAGAATTGCGATCGAAACAAGGAAAAGGGCGATGCCTCCCGCGACAACTTCGATTCGAGCTGACACGGAGGGGCAGAAATCACCGATGACGATTTCCGTGCGAGTTTCCATCGGAATTACCCCGGAAGACCGGCTGATCGCGGTAAAATTCGGTTCTTCCCATTCCCGGAATCCGATTGATTGATCCCCGTACGAAATCGTCCAGTCGTGTGTCGGCACCATGATCCAGGATAAAGCCTCACTGTTGCCAGCCAGGAAAAACGCCAGACCAAGCATCAGGGCAGGAAACCGGCGTCCAGGGATGTTTCGGGGGAAGTTCATTCCAACACCTCCCCTCTCACTTTTCCGGAACCGGCGGAGAAATCCCGGCGACACTCGCGCCATTTCTGAACACCGCTTCCCGCGAGGACGAGGAGAACAACCAGCCAGACGGCGCCTGCGCCTGCGACAATTTCGATTCGCGCCCGGATTTGGAAGCTGTGATCCCCGAAAAAAACTTCGGTATGATGATTGGGCACGCCGGGTGCTGACACAAAGGGCATGCTGCCATAATCCCATTCCCGAACCCCCATGTGTGTGCCGCCGATGACTACGGTCCAGTCATGGGACGGCAGGACCTGCCAAGCCCTGGCTTCCATTTGCGCACCCGCAATCAGAAAAGCCGCGAGGCAAATCTGAACCCAACCCGATGACCGTCTCATGATTTTCGAATGTACCCTGTTCGTTCGCCAAACCAACCCTGTTGGATCATTTTGACGTTTTTTTTACGAATCGCGGTTCACCCGGTTTCCGGCATGAACGTCGGCATCACGATTCCGCGAATCGGCTGGGCGTCGCCCAGCACCTGGCCAAAATGAATTTCGCAGTTCTTCGCCCCGGTCGCGTACAGCCGCGACACGAGATCGGGCCGGTTCACCGGAACGAGAAACACGGGGCTTTTCCCGCGAAAATGATCCAACTGCGCAAATAACAACGCCTCCGCCACTTCGGCCGATTTCGCGACACCCGGGCCAATCATCCGGCTGCCCGGGTGGTCGACCGACACGAGAAATCCGTCGATTTCGCCCGATTCGTCGGTGGAAACCAGCGTGCGCCAGATTTCGAGATCGTTTTCCATGAAGTAGCAGTAGTCCCGCTCCCGCGAAATGCCGGCAATCTCAAATTCAACCGCACCCATGCCCGAAACGTCCTCCAAATCCGCCTCACGCACGCGGTCCAGCGACACGTCCTCCGGCACTTCCAATCCCTTTTTCGGCACGGGAATGGTCATATCCTGGTAAACGGCGAAGGGGGCGAAACCGTATCGAGTGTAAAGCGAGAAGGAATCGAGATTCATCGCGCTGGAAACGAGCCGCACGGGTAAATCCCGCTGATCTGCAAAATCGATAATGAACCGCAGGATCGCGCTCGCCACACCGGCCCCGAAATAATTCGGATGCACGTTCATAATGCCGAGGGAGACGTGAGTTTCCCGCGGATGATAGAAGCACGACCCGATCAGCATCCCGGAAGTTTTGTGTTCTGCCACGATCCCGCATTCCGGGTCGAGGTCCTCGTAAACCTGAGGGAAGAGCTCGCAGACTTCGGGCCCGCCCGAGAAAATCGAGTGCCCGCGATTGCTTTCGTACCAGACGTTCGTCGACAGATAGATCAGGTTGGCAACGCGGGGCCAGTCGGCGCGATTCATGGAACGCAGGGAGAACATGCCAAAGTGTTTAACCAATCGAAAATACATTGGCAAGCCTTCTCCCCCGCCTTGCGCAATCGGTGCTTGTCCTTTCTTTCCGTGCCAAGCAGAATGCGGACATGAAACGGATTGTCATGGCCCTGTTTTTCCTAGCGATCACGATATCGAATTCGGAGGCCAATCCGTTCAAGGACCATCCGGTTTTTTCCAGGCTGACAGGCAAATGGGAAGCGGAGGGGGAGTTCAATGCGGCGGATGGAACGGTCATCAAGATCACGGAAAAGTGGTCTGGAAAAATTGACGATGACGGGGCGTTTGTGGTGACAGGGGAACGGCTTTTCAACGAAGAGCAGCAGGAGTTTTCCTGGCGTTTCATCTACAATGTGACGACCGAATTGTTCGAGTGCGAATACACCCAGTCCACCATGGAAGAACCGATCCGGCTCGACACAACGGTGACCAATACCGACCGGAAAATTTCAATGCGGGCTCAAATTGGGGATGGAGGGGCGGAGTTGACGATTGTGAAAACGCTCTCGGAAGATGGAAAATCGATGGAGAGCGAGGTGCAAATGGCTGCCAATGGCCAAGTCGGCCTCAGTGGAAAAATCACGCACAAGCCGACGACTGAAGCGGAATGAAACGTCCGCTATCTCTTGTCATCTGCCTTCTGGTGCCGGTCGTAATCCTGTTGGTTGGAGTGATTTTCGCCGGCGTCTACGGGGCCGCCGAATTTCCCAAGCTGGCCCGCGAGAGCGGACGGGGGCTGGTGAAACCGGGCTTCACCGCCACGCTCGATGAACCCGGTAAGTATACGGTCTGGCTCCACACCTACAGTGTTATCGACGGCACGGCC
>JABDJT010000168.1 GCA_013003335.1 Verrucomicrobiales bacterium
TTCCAGCGCTGCCGGGAGCGTAAATCACACCGTGTTTCGCAATGGCGAGCAGCCCATCCTCCCGCAGGCTGTTGCTGAAATACTTGGCGATCCAGGTGGAGAACTGGTTGCTCGGCTCGTGACCGTAAAACCAGGTTGGGATCGCGACGCTGGCTGCTCCATCGGGAAATTTCTCGACCACCTCAGCCGCCGTCTCCCGATAGCCCTCGTCGTAAAATCGCGGAGCCGGAGACAGAACTTCGAGAGCCTCGGAAATCGCCTCCGGTTCGTAATTCGCCAGCCACGCACCCAGGTTTGCCGCCTCCATGATGCCGGGGCCGCCGCCGGACGCGACGAAATAACCGCGATCCGTCAGTTCCCGGGCAATCATCGCCACTTTCTCAAAATACGGATCCGTCCGGGGCGTGCTGTGGCCACCCATGATTGCCACCACCCGCTTTTCCTCGCCCGTTCCATCCGACCGGCCATCGAGCAAATCCCGCAGGGCATCGTCGATGGCGTGGTCGTGAAGCCGCTGCGCCAGCGCTTCGCGGACGTCCGGCTTGTGACGACCGCGAGCCACGAAATGATCGTAAATCCGTTTATCGACCGATTCATCCGAATCCGGCGTCCAGCCATCGGCCAATTCCCCGCGGGTATAAAGTTCCGGGCGGTAGGGACGATAGGGCAACCGCCTGAACCGCGGAAAAACCAGGGCTCCGTGCTCGCGAAGCCTTTCCTGGAATGCCAGCGACGGGTATTTGCAGCCGAGAAAAATGGCGCCGTCGACTTTCGTTTTTTCCCAATCCACATCGACTTCCCCCAGATCCAAACCCTGAACCACGCAGTCGCGCAGGTCGTGCTCGCGTTCGATAAAGTCCTGCAGCCGGTCGATTTCGTGAATTTCGCGCATGATGAAGCAATTGGCGGTCATCATGGAGGATTTCACGGAGGGCGCAAGTTCGGGGGCCGCAGGAAGCGAACAGACAGGGTTGAATTAGCGAACAAACCTTCTCAATTCGAACTTATAGCAATTATGATAAAAACAATTATTAGAAAAATTCTTGTCACAGGACAGCAGAAGTGTTATTATTTCCATAATAACCACACTAAATCCCTTGAACACATCCTTTCCAGCTGACTCGGATCAACTTTGGGCACTACGCCTGCAGCTCGCGCCTGATTTGTGTGTTGGTCCTGTATCCCAATCCCGATTTTTCATCGAACAACCGGCGGATGGTTCCCGATACATCCTGGTCGAATGGCAGTTTCGCCTGCTGGGGTGGTTCAATGGTGAGAACACGGTCGCCGAAGGCGTTCAGGCGATTCTTGGCCATTTCCCCAATGAGCTGACTGAAGCGGGAGTCCGGGAATTTTGCGGCTGGTTGTATGAAGAAAAGCTGTTGGGAGGTGAATTTTCCCAACAGTCGGCACCTCCGGTTGCCGTTCCTGTCTTGCATGAACTCCCGGTCTCGCATGAACCCCCGGTCAATCCGATTGCCCAGTCGACCCAGTCTGCTCTCGAACTCGTCAGTCTGAGTCCGGTGCCGGAGAATATTTTCAATGAAGTGGATGCCGGGAACCACTTGCCGGCCGAGAACGAATCACCCAGGTCGAAAACCCGTCGCTCCCTTGGGAGCGGGTTAATGGGCACGATACTCAAGATGGCTGCCTGTATCGCTGTCGGTCTGGGATCCTGGAAATTCACGAACCTGGTTTACCCGATGATGAATCAGCCTCATCAACAGTCGCAATCGTTTGTAATTGCCGAAGCGACTGCGGAAGGCACCTCCGCGGCATCTTCCTCCGCTGCCAATCAGGCGATCGCCGCAGAAATCGCTGCTGCTCTTCCTGATGCAGAGGACGTGAAGCCAGCTGAACTGGGTGACTACCTGAGCGATCTCCGCGATCGGTTGGAAATCTGCCGGGAACGGCGCGATCAGTTTTACGAGGCCAATGACGAAGCCAGTTATCGGCTTGAGGTCCAGGAAATTGCGGTCCTGACGCGGAAAATCGGTGAGGTCCAGGCGAGAATTCGCAAAACCCTCGGAACGGGATCCGATCCGATTCAGTTTTAATTTGCGGCTCACGCGCCGAGCGAAGATTTGGCTTCGGCAATGGAAATATCGGATCGGGTGCGATTTTTGAAAACCGAAACGGTCTCAAAACCAATCCCGGCGAGTTGATCGAGAGAGTTCAGGAAGGTTTCCCCGACCCGGCCCGGTTGATGGGAATCCGATCCAAGAACAACGGGAATATTCCGCTCGTGGATCATCGTCAGCATTTCAGGCCCCGGATTATTTTCCGGCACACCCTTGTGCTGACCGGAGGTGTTTAATTCCATCGCCACACCGGTTTTGGCAATCCGATCAAGAGCGCGGGCTATGTCGTCCCGCATCTCTTCAAAGTCCCAGTCATCCGGTGAGGCATTTTTTACCAAATCCGGGTGGGACAGGCAGTCGAAAAGTCCGGACTCGGCGGACTCAGCGAGGTGATCGAAATACTGTCGACGGAACGAGGGAACATCGCCGCTCCAGAACGCATCAAGGTATTCCGGGATGTGCCAGTGTACCGAACCGAGCAGGTAGTGAAAGTCTTCGCTGTCGTGCAATTCCGTCAGCCACGATTCCATGCCGGGAAACCAGTCGCTCTCCATTCCGAGCCGGACTTCGAAGCCGTCCGGAGCATTCCGCCGGGCGTGATCGACCATCTGCACATAATCGTAAAACTGTGCCGGCTCCATTCGTACACGGTGAGAAAACCGGTCAGGCATGGGACTGTGGCAGGTGAAAATCACCCCTTTTAATCCGACTTTTACGCCTTGCTTCACATAATCCAGCGGCTCACCGACTGCGTGTTTGCAGAGCGGCGTGTGCATATGACTATCGAAAAGGACCGGAGCGGCCATATGGCAAAGAAAAGAGGGGGCAGGAGGAAATCCGGAGACCGGAACAGAGCGCTGCACTTTGCATCAAACCCTGCGCGGACCAACTGATTTTTTCAGGCAGTACGCTTTCTAAAACGCAAAAGTCTTGCCAGTTCCTTGGGTGTTTTGTTATCACAAAAATCCCCTTCCAATATGAATCCCCGCATCCGCACATGAAAACCAAGCTAACGCTGACAGTTGAAAAAGATTTGATCGAACAAGCCAAGACCATCGCCCACGCACAGGACACCTCCGTTTCCTCGCTCGTCGAGTCGTTCCTCTCCGGTCTGATCCTGAAACGCAAGGAATCCTTCTCCCAGCGATGGCAGGGTTCATTCAAGCAAGCTCCGCAGCCCGGCCGAATCGGCCCCGCCAGCAGCTTGCACCGTTAAAATCAAAACTCCCGCTTTCCTCCCCTTTTCTCTGCTTCGATGAAACTGTTTCTCGATACCGATATTCTGGTTGATATGGCAATCGATCGCCGCCCGTTTTCGGAGGCCGCCGGCAAATTGCTCGATGTAATCCAGAACTCGCACTACACCAAGATCGATGCCTTTGTGAGCTGGAGTTCCTTCCTGGAATTCAGCCAACAGGCCATGCCACTGGTCGGGCAACACAAGACGTCAGAATTTTGCACAGAATTGACATCTTTCGTGAAAATCGCTCATGCCCGGGCCCCTCACCTGGCTGCCGCCCTGGCATTTCAGTTGCCTGAATTCCGGGCCACGCTTCAAACCGCGGCGGCCATCGCGTGTAAAGCGGAACTGATCGTGACCAACAACACAACGCAATTCACCGGCGTCCGGATTCCGGTCAAAGCTCCGTCCGCCCTGCTGAGCGATCAGGCAGCGGCCTGAGTGACGAAACGTAACAACAGGGTTCGTTTGGCAAACCAACTCCGTTTATTCGTTTCTTCACGGCAGATCATCGGGCCAGATCGGGGAGTGAGTTTGGACCGAATCATCAAAGGCCCGGTCCAGATCCTCAAGAGACGCAAAGCGAAGCTTCTGGACCTTGGAGGCGATTTGGTTGATCGCGGGGCGCGATTTTTCGACAGGCTGCTCGAAATCGACGGAGGCGAGTTCCTGCTCCGTAATGAACCCCTTGTTTCGCAATACGCGGAGAGCCAGCCAAACTGAATCCCGGTGGTCGGATTGAAGCGCACGCAAAAACCCCTCGCCCGGAAGGCGGATTTCGGTCGACATCACCCCGTGGGGGTCAGCGGTGGCCAGTTCAGATTGAAGCAGCAGGTTGTTGATGCGGGTTTCGTAGTCGAACTGCTCGAGCGAATCCGCAATCTCTGAGCCCTTGAGGGATTCAATCTCGGCAAGAAGCTGGCGATTCTCCATCGACAGCAATGCGATCCAGGCGATGAGAGCAAGGATCACAAAACTGATACCAAAGGACAGAGCAGGTGTGCGGGCAGGCATGATTTCGGAACGGCACAAGAGTCAGTTTCTTAGCGATGAAACCGGAACTGGAGGAATCGTTTCGCCGGGAATGTGACGAATGTGAACAACTGCTCTTTCAAATTTTCTCCGAAAATGAGAGGGATCGGCTGAAAGTCCCGAAAATCGGGGAATGAGCGAATTTCTCGCGTCTGCGAAAATCTCAAAATTTCGTCATTTTTTCATTGGTCTTTTCATCCAAACTTGCTAATGATGCGGGTTCTATTTGGAAGGGGTGGCGACACCCGAAAGAATTTTGCGAATTTTCATAACTGATATAGTTTGAAGAGACTTCACTCCAGGGACATGAGATTTTTGCCACGTATGCTGTTCAAGCAGCTCACGCTGGTCGGTGCTTTTTTTGCAGGAGCACTGGCATTTCCGGCGTTCGCCCAACTCGACGGTGCGGTCGAAGCAGCCGCCGACGCTGCCTCCAATCTCGATATCCAGAGTGATTACACAACATTCGACGAGAACCTCGGAATCGCCACCGCCCGCGGTAATGTGGTGATCAAGTACGGCACGACTGTCATCGAGGCTGATGAAGCGGAATACCATCAGTCCAGCGGCAAGGTGATTGCCAAAGGAAATGTCACTGCGTTCAAGGACGGCGGGCAGTTTCACGGGGATGAAATTATTTATGATACGGAGTCCGGGGAAATGGTAGCGGTCGACCTCCGGAGTTCGATGGATCCGATTTTCTACGAAGCAGGCCGGACAGCGATCACGGGGGGTGATCAGCCATTGGACCTCGAAAACACGTTCATCACGACGCACGATTCCGTAAATCCGAATTTCCGCATCAATTCCAAGCGGATGACGATTTTTCCCGGCGAAAAAGTGGTCATGAAGGGTGTGAAGCTCTACGCGGGAGACCGACCGATTTTCTGGCTACCTTACCTCTCTCAACCTCTTGATGATGAACTGGGTTACTATTTCGTTCCCGGATACAATTCGACGTGGGGTGCTTTCCTGCTGAACCAGTACGGATTCATGATCGGTGATCACACACTGGCTCAGGCTCACCTGGATTACCGTTCAGAGCGTGGAGTGGCCGGCGGCATCGAATTGAAATCCGAACGCCACCGTGGAAACGACAACTTCGGGCGGTTGAATCTGTATTTCGCCAACGATCAGGATCCGCTGACTGCATTCAATGGCCGCACCCGCGAAGAAGGCTCGGTCGACTCCAGCCGATATCGGATCAATTTTCAGCACCGCGTTTACCTGCCCGGCCCGGAAAAAAGCACGCTCTATGTTGACTTCGACATCAACAAGCTGAGCGACGAATTTTTCTACCAGGACTTCTTCCCGTCCGAATTCCGGACCGATCCCCGCCCGGACAACAACATCAATGTCGTGAAGCGCAATCCGTGGGGGACGGTTTCACTTCTGACACGGATGCAGTTGAACGACTTCTTCGATACGGACACCCGGAAGCCGGAGTTGGCCGTCGACGTGATTCGGACTCCCCTTGGTGAATCCGGATTTTTCTACAACGGTTACACGACCTACGGTGTCATTGATGAATTCGTCGGAGACACGCGGCGCGCTGATCTCCGGTCCCAAGCCGATTTGCTTCGCCGGGTGCGCTCCGGATTCCTGAGCATCACAGATGACGGCATCGTCGATGCCACCACGGGCGAAACGCTCAGTTCGACGGTTTATGACACCGCCGAAGTCGATTCGATTCTCGACGAGATTGAACGCCAGCTGGATCCGCGGGGCTTCAACCGTTTCGACACCTATCACGAATTTCTCTATCCCACCACAGTTGGTGGCTGGCTCTCAGTGGTGCCGCGAGCCGGTGTAGGATACTCGAACTACTCCAGCATCGACGCGCCGGGAACCAGCTCGTTCGACCGTTCGATTGCTCACGCCGGAACAGATTTGTCGTTCAAGGTTTCCCGAAAAAATGCAGATGCTTTTAACAAGGCACTCGGCATCGACGGGATGATGCATGTCGTCCAGCCCTATTTGAATTACTCCTTTGTCTCCACCGACGAAATTGGATCCCGCTTCACCCCGATCGATCGGATCACTCCGACGACCCGGCTTCGTCCGATCGACCTTCCGCTTTTCACGGCGGTCGACAGCCTGCAGGACTGGCAAATTGCCCGCATCGGGGTTTTCAATCGCTGGATCACCCGTCGGAACGGTGGCAGCCATCAGTGGCTGGCATTGAACAACTACTTCGAGGCCTACATGGAAGATCCGGAGTTCAATCGTGACTTCTCCAACCTCTTCAACGAAGTCCAATGGAGCCCGCTTCCATGGCTCGCCGCGTCCACCACCGCCCAGGTCCCGGTATTCGGAGAGGAAATGGATTTCACCGAGATCACCTCGAATATCTCGTTCATGCCGACCAATTACTTCAGCTTCTCCGTCGGTCATTTCTTCCTGCAGGATCATCCCTTCTTCGAAGACTCCGACCTCTATTCGTTCGGCACCTACACACGCTTGAGCGACCAGTGGGGCTTCAGCACGAATCACCGGTTCGAGTCTGATGACGGCACGCTGGAATACCAGCAATATCAGATCCACCGCGACCTTTCGAGTTGGACTGCTAGCCTTGGCGCGATTGCCCGCGACAACCGGGATGGCGAAGACGAATGGGGCGTGTTGATGAGCCTGACACTCAAGGCTTTCCCAAAAGTTTCCGTCCCGCTGGATTTCCAGCCCGGCAACTAGGGTGACCCACCTTTGATTTTCAAAACTGTAAGCCGGATGGAAACATCCGGCTTTTTTGTAGGGCCAATCTGCTACAGCCCTTTCAGGCGAAACACCTCCACATCGACCGGTTGGGCCACACATTGATGAATCGGATTTCCATTCACCAAACCCGAAAGTCCGTCCCACTCCACCGGAGCTGCATCCCATTCGCGCACATCCGCGTTTTGAAATTGGTAGGGTTCGTGGTTCACCTGTCCGGAAAACAAGCGCCGGCGTCTTTCGTCGTGACTGAATAGCAGGTATCGCTCGAGCAGAAAAAATTCCAGCGTGCCGACCTCCGCTGTCGCCAGTTCATCATCCCTGTCTGCCGGGCTGTATACGAATTCCGATCCCGGTCCAACCTCGCCGGTCCGATGCGCCCGGTAACCGAGCAATCCGTCATCTCTTCGGCTCATTTTCATGTTTGCCGGGAAATACGGCAGTTTGAAAAACGTTCTCGCGATCTTGTAGGCGAGCCATCGGTTGGTATCCAGCGAATAAAACCAGACGCCCGGATTTCCCTGTTCGTCGTGCACGTACGTTCGGACATTCAGTTCAAGAAAAAACGACAGCCAGGGCACGGAAAAAAGGCCGGCCGGCCGGATATTCCGCATTTCAAACGGAACAACTCCCAGCCAGGCTGAATCATCAAATGTATCGACGAACAAACCCTCAGGAAGCGTTTGCTGGATCGATTCGGGACGTACCCGCCAGTGCAAAAATAGCAGGTTGCTCCATGTCTGGCGCATCACCGCTCGTTCGTCCGGTCGTTGCAGCACGGCTATTCGCTGCTCATCTGTGGGGGGAGAAATAGTCGCCTCCATGATTTCGTTTCAACAGGGTACGTTCGTCAAACCAACCCTGTTGCTTCGTTTTTCGCCGAAATTCCCAGGCAATCCTGAATGGCGGCGCTGACTTTTTCCGGCGGGAGACGCAGCATGCAGCGGTAATCAAAAGCACAATCCCGAAGGAAACACGGGCTGCATTCGACATGATGGCGCAGAATTCGATGATTCCTGCCGAGGGGAGCGGTCAGGGCCGGCTCGGTCGAACCAAAAATTGCCACCACGGGCAGTCCCATCACACCGGCGAGATGCATTGTCCCGGTGTCATTGGATACGACGAGGTCGCAGGCCATCAATTCGTTGATCAAATCATCAATCGAAGTCTTTCCCGCTCGATTTTGCGCGAAATCGCCCAGCATTTGTACAAGCTCGTTACCAATTTTCGCTTCATTCGGACTTCCGAAAACCGATACCCGAAGCGTGCGGCCTGATGTTTCCACTGTTTCACGCGCTTGCTGCAAGGCGGCCGCATACCGGTCGAGCGGGTATCGTTTCGCATTCCCGTATTCGGCCCCCGGACAAACACCAACGTGGATTTCTGTCCCTGCGGTAGACCGGGGTTTTCCAAATCTCGTCAGGGCGGAGGTGTCTTCGGTATCCGCGCCGATTCGTTCCGCAAGATGGAGGTAGTGAAACACATGATGCCGGGGCGGCGACCCGGGCTTGGGGAGTGGCACGATGTGATCCAGGAACCGTTTTCGGCTGTGACCGGCAAACCCGGCAACGTGCTGCACATCACAGGCCCGGGCTTCCAGTGCGGAACTGAGGGAATTGGGCAACAGGACAGACGCGTCGAAGTCGCCCCGCTCACGAACCAGTTTCCCAACCTGTTTTGGAGAAAGGCCCCGCGGCACAGCGATGACTTCATCGACTTCCGGAATCCGTTGCCACAGAGGCTCCAGGTTTTCCCGACACAAAATGGTAAGGCGCAAATCGAGCCGACTCCGCTTGATCGCCCGAATGGCCGGGAGTGCCATGCAAGCGTCACCCAGTGGATTGGGAGATCGCACGATCAAATTGAACGGCTTGATCTTTACGGGAGCGTCCCGCTTCGGAACATGAACGCCACGCCGATACGGTGCCAGCAGAATCCGCTCTTCCGGGGTCTTCCACCGATTGTGAACCCAGAACCATTCAGCCGGATCGCGGCGGATGAACTCCTCGAGTTCCTCGTTGAGCCGGGCAGTGGTTTCATTCAACAGGAATTGCCGATCCTTGACCTTTTCGGGCGGGAAAATGGGAGGCCGATATACCACTTTCCATCGTCCCGGCCCGTCGCGAAGCAGGCCGATGGAAATCACCGGCGCTCCAGTCCGCAAGCTCAGAAGTGCAGGCAGATTCGTCGTGGAAGCCAATCGGCCGAAAAATGGACACCATACGCCCCGGTCACCGGCATGCTGGTCAAACAGGACGCCGACTCCGCCGTCATTCCGAATATGGCTGGTCGGGCCCCCAAAACCGGTCGAGCGATCGAACAACTTCAACCCGGAAGCCGCCCGCCGCCGCTCGATGTGAGCATTCAAAAACGGGTTTTTGACCTTCTGATACAGGGTCGCCGGAGCCACTCCGTGCCCCATCGCAGGCAGGCGCGCGTACAATTCCCAGTTCGAAAGGTGCGAGATCGCCCCAATGATCCCCTTTCCGGGAGCGACAGCCGCCTCCACATGCTCCACCCCTTCATACGTGACCCGTTTTTCGATTTCATCCAACGGCATCAGCGCAGTTTTCAAACTGACTAGGAAATTACGACCGAGAGCGGAAAAGTGAGCGCGCGAAAATTCGGAAATTTCGGTTTCGGACTTTTCCCGTTCAAAGGCGATCGACAAATTCCGGCGAACCAGTTTTCGGTATCCCGGAGCAAACCAGGACACGAAAGTGCCGAGCCCGGATCCGATCCGTTCACAGGCAGCGAGAGGTAATACACAAACCACTCCCTCCAAACCACGAATGGCCAGGTAAACGAAAAACTGGAATGGGCGGACAACGAATTTCATCTCGAATCAGCGGCAATGAACCTGCAACGCCGCACTGCGCAATGAGGATTCGGGATCCAGATGGGTTTTGACGGGCAAGCAAGGCTCTGAACGATTCAAAATTGAGAAAATTTAAAAAGAAGCGACTTCGAACTGTTTTACAAAGTTAAACAATTTAAATAAATTCAATAATTTTAATAATTTGTTTGAACAACAAGAAATTAAGATTTATAATTTTAAAAATTTCACGATTATTCAGATTTACCACCTTTACCCCATGGCTGATGACTCGTGATTGATCTTAACCCATCAAGCAACAGCACAAAAACCATGAACGCCATTCCTAACCTTGGCCAGTTCCACCTGAATTCTGTCGATCAGGCCTGCATCGCCACTTCGCGATCCCAGGTCAGTTTTCAGGTCAACCTCGAACACGATCGCATGAATCAGCGAATTCTCGTTGGACTCATGGATGAAAATCGCAAAAGGGGGGTGGCAATCGCAATTTATCCCGCAACCGGCGAGGTCTGTGACCTGGCTAATGGTGGCGGAGTGATCGGATACCTTTCCATGTCTCCCCTTTTGCCCCACGAATCGATTCCCTGCGAAGTTTTGCTCTACAAATTTGGCCACAACTGCGTTTGCAGTGTCCGGGTTCAGGGCGAGACCTTTCTCTATCCGGCATTCATGCTGGATGATCCGGCCAGCCTGAACGCTCTCGTCGGAATTGAGTCCGACAACCCGGCAGTCAATGATCATTCGCTCACCTGGGACAGCCCGCAGCTTTCCGTGAGCGAAATTGAGCAGGCCGCCTGATTCGCCGCCGATTTCGCTGGCGTTTGCCGACGAACCGGAAAACGATCGGACAGGGTTCGTTTATCGAACCAACCCTGTTCATTCGTTTTTTGACCTCGATGGCAATTCGCTTTCTGGCCCGGATCATTGATTTTGCCGCGTCAGCCCTGCTGACTGCGCTGATCGCCCTGCCGTTCTGGTTTTTGGCCCGACCGATCGCGATGGAGAGCGGCGGCATTACATTTCTGCGGGCGGTTTGGCTTGCCGGTTTCGGTGTGGCACTGCTTCTCGTTCCCCTCCTTTATGAAATATTCGGGCTTTCGAGAGCCGGCGCGACCTGGGGA
>JABDJT010000176.1 GCA_013003335.1 Verrucomicrobiales bacterium
TGGATACGGAGGCAGCGTGTTCCGGATTGAGGAACGAGTACTCGATCCTGTTTCGATTATCGAAGAGTTGGCCACACCGGTCACCGAATCGACCTTTCAAATCGATTGGGAAACCGATGCGCGTTGGGACGGCGATGCGATCCAGCTCGGGAAATCGGGGATCACGATCCGGGCGAAGCGATACATTTTTGCGGCAGGGAAAGGCAATCCAAGCCTGCTCGAAGCGCGCGGGTTTTCCGCACCCGCGATGCAGACCAGGCCGCTTCACCAGGTGGTGATCCGCAAATCGGGCCTGCCGGATTTTTTCTCTGTCTGCATCGGCTCCACCCCGAAACCGCCCATCGTATCGACGACCCACATCGATGCGGAAGGCCGGACCGTTTGGTACATCGGTGGGGATTTGGCCGAGGCCGATGGCGTGGCCCGCACCGAAGCAGAGCAAATCCAAACCGCGCAAAACTGGTTCGCCAAACACATGAGTTGGATCGATTTCTCCGGCGCGGAGTGGGACACGATCCGGATCGATCGCGCCGAACCGAAAACCGAATCCGGAGCCCGCCCCCCCGGGGCGTTCTGTGAAAAAGTCGGAGAAAACGTGATCGCCGGCTGGCCGACCAAGCTTGCCCTGGCTCCAAATTTTGCCGATCAGGTGCTGGCGATTTTGAAAGCTGATGGGATTTCACCCGACGCAGCTGAGGAAGATCTCTCAAAAATCGCGCTGCCAAGACCGGCCATCGGAAAACCGCCGTGGGCGTAAACACGAATGAATCGGGTTGGTTTGGCGAATCAAGCCTATTGATTCGTTTTCCAGTATTCTCCGATCGCCTTTGCATACAGTCGGTGCTCCTGTTCCTGGACCCGGGCCTGCAGCGAATGTTCATCATCCCCTTCCAAAATCGGCACCGTCGCCTGCACCAGAATTTTTCCGCCATCGATGGTGGAGTCGACGAGGTGGATGGTCGTGCCCGTTTCCGTTTCGCCCGCACCGAGAGCCTGCCGCGCCGCATTCAGCCCCGGAAATTTGGGGAGCAGGGAAGGATGCACATTTAAAATCCGCGCAGGAAAAGAAGACAACAGAGGCTCGCGAATCACGCGCATGAACCCGGCCAGAATCACCAGATCGACTCGATGCGCCTCCAGCCGGTCGACGATTTCTTTCAAAGCCGCGTCGGTGAGCCGCCCGCGTTTCTGCGTGCCGGGATCGATGTGCAGAGCGGGCAGGTTTTTCTCCTTCGCGATTTGCAGAACACCGGAGTCATCCACATCGGACAGCACGACCGCGACTTCCGCATCGAGCATGCCGGATTCGACCGCGTCGATCAGGGCGCGGACATTTGAGCCGGTCCCCGATCCCAGCAGCGCGAGCCGGGGACCGCGTTTCGATTCGCCTTTCTCCTCCTCAGCTTCGAGTTGTTTTAAAGTCGCGCTGGTTGATTTTCCTTCTACGAGAGAAAGAATCCGGATCTCGGTGCCGAGCCGCTCCATCAACTCCCTTTCTTCATCGATCAGGCTCGCTGCCGTGTAATCGCCGCCCTTCGTGTAAATGTGAGGGCGAATCGCTTCGATCACGCCAGTGGCCCGTTTTTCGCCGAACACGACGACGCGATCGACGCATTCCAGCGAGCACAAAATCTCAGCTCGATCCGCTTCCGGATGCACCGGCCGTCCCGGCCCTTTCAGCTCGCGAACCGATTCATCGCCGTTGATCGCCACGACCAGCGCATCGCCCAGCGCCCGTGCTTCGCGAAGATACCGCACGTGCCCGACATGGAGCAAATCGAACACGCCGTTCGTCAAGACGAGCCGTTTTCCCGCAGCATCGAGTTCGCCCCGCCAGGCGACGATTTCGTCGAGGTTGGAGATAAAATTGGAATCGGACACGGGAAAGGATAAGACACACTTTCCCCTTTTCACCCCCGACTTTTCGCGTGAATCTAACGACTACAAATCATGCAAGACCCACGCTACGCCCAACTCGCCCGCCAGCTCGTTCGTTACTCGACTTCCACGAAGAAGGGGGACAACGTGCTGATCGATCTCTACGACGTGCCGGAGGAAATGGGAATCGCGCTGATCCGCGAGGTTCGGGCCGTGAAAGCCACGCCGTTCATCAATCTAAATCAGGCGAAAATTTCGCGTGAGCTCGGAATTTCGGCGGACGAAGAGCAATACAAAACGATCGCGAAACACGCTCTGGCACAGATGAAATCGATGGATGCATACATCGCGATTCGCGGCAGCCACAATGTGAATGAGCTGTCCGACGTGCCTGCGAAAAATATGCAGATGATCGCCTCGAAAATGCGGCCGGTACTGAATCATCGAGTCAACAAAACCCGCTGGTGTGTGCTGCGCTGGCCTCACCCTGCCATGGCGCAGAGCGCGAACATGTCGACCGAGGCATTCGAGGATTTTTACTTCAAGGTCTGCCTGCTCGATTATAACGCGCTGAAAAAAGGCATGTCGGCTCTCGAGAAATTGATGAACAAAACCGACCAGGTCCACCTCAAGGGCAAAGGCACCGACCTGAAATTTTCCATTAAGGACATTCCCGCGATCGCCTGCGGCGGCACCCACAACATCCCCGACGGCGAATGCTTCACGGCCCCGGTCAAAGATTCCGTGGAAGGCGTCATCACCTACAACGCGCCGTCGATTTACCAGGGCATCGCATTCGACAACGTCTGCCTCGAATTTGAAAAAGGAAAAATCGTGAAGGCCACGGCGAACAATACCAAGGCCATCAACAAGATCCTCGATACCGATGCCGGCGCCCGTTACGTCGGAGAATTCGCCATCGGGTTCAACCCGGAGATCAAGCACCCCATGCGCGATATTCTCTTCGATGAAAAAATCGCCGGCAGCTTCCATTTCACCCCCGGCCAGGCCTACGAAGTAGCCGACAACGGCAACCGGAGTGCGGTCCACTGGGATCTCGTCAACATCCAACGACCCGATTACGGCGGCGGCGAGATCTGGTTCGACGGCAAGCTAATCCGCAAGAACGGCAAGTTCGTTGTGAAAAGCCTCGAATCGCTCAACTACTGATTCCTTCCACTGACCCGAGCAAAAAATGAAAGCGATCCTGCTCGTCGCGCTTGGCGGATCGCTCGGCGCGATTTCCCGCTGGCTGCTGGCCGGCTGGATCGATCGTGCCTCCGGAGTTGGCAAAACCGTTGCCTTTCCGTGGGGAATTTTCGCCGCCAACGTGATCGGCTGCCTCATCATCGGCATTCTCTACGGCGTCGCCGAAGCGCGCGGGATGTTTTCCGAAATGACCCGCCTGCTCGTCTTCACCGGGTTTCTCGGCAGCTTCACAACCTTCTCCACATTCGGCTGGAACACCTTCGAGCTTTTCAAATCCGGTCAGCCCGGTACTGCCTTTGCCAACGTGCTAGCCAGCGTGATCGCCGGTTTGCTGGCTGTCTGGATCGGTTATTCGGCAGCGGCACGGCTTAGTTTCGGGACTGAATCGTAGCATTACAAATTTGCCAAGTGATTGGAATTGGCGCACGATGAAAGCCGTTCTAATCTGCAAATCTATGAAAACTGCTGTTCGTTTACTAACCCTTGCTATTGGCGCGCTGTTTCTCAGTTCGTGCATTCAACATTCCACCGTCGTCCGCGTGCGGAAAGACGGAAGCGGCGAGATTTTCGCCCGGTATTATTTTTCACCCACTCTCATGGGCATGATGGGCGGACTGGCTGCCGGTCTCGGTGATCCCAATGCGGCTCCGGCCGAAGTTCCCGATCCGAGCAAGCCGAATCTCGAAGATCTGAAATCCGAAGCCGCTGCCTACGGAGAGGGCGTCCGCTACGTCCGCCATGAAACCGGAAAAAACAAGGACCAGTGGGATGGCTACACAGTGGTTTACGAGTTTGACGACATTAATAAAGTGGAGCTGAACAGCGACGCAGCGATGCAGAAATTCGAGAACATGGGCGGTGATGCTGCAGCTGAGGCCGTGGCCGAAGCGGAAGCCGCGCAGGAGGAAGCCGGAGCCGAATCCGGAAAAGTTTCCTTCGAAATGGCTGATGGCGTTTTGAAAATCAAAACCAACATGGGTTCCGCTGGCATGGGTGATTTCCAGGATCAGGGCGGAGATCAGCTTCCGCCCGGAACCAAGCCGTCGCAGATGATGGCCGGCATGGCGGGTATGTTCCAGGGAATGCGGATGGGCTATTACATCCGCATCGACGGGGGCATCGCTGAAACCAATGCGACCCACGTTGCGGATGCCAATCTCATCACGATGAGCGATATCGATTTCGTGAAAATGATCACGGATCCCGACTTTGCTGCATTCGTTGATGAGGCAGCCGAGAACCCCGATTCTGTTACCGAGGAAAGCACCAAGGCTGTGATGGAAAAAATCGAAGGCGCGCGTGTTGAGATGCAGGAAGAAGTGACCGTGAAATTCAACTGATTCGCGGATTCTGAAACTTTATCCAAGCGCCCGGCCGGAAACGGTCGGGCGTTTTTTGTGCCCGGCGGGAAAACGATGAACAGGATCTGTTTGCCGAACCAACCTGTTGGTTCGTTCGAAGGTTAAAATACTTCGGAGGCAAAGCGAGCTTGCTCGCGGATTGAGCACGCGAGGAACGCGCAGCGCAGGGCGTCTCATCCGAAGTTCAATTTCAAACCAGCACTTCTTTGACAACGCGGCCGTAAACGTCCGTCAGGCGGAAGTCGCGACCGGCATAGCGATAGGTCAGTTGCTCGTGATCGAGCCCGAGCTGGTGCAAAACCGTCGCGTGCAAATCGTGCATGTGGACTTTGCCGGTGACAGCCTCGGCGCCGAATTCATCGGTCTGGCCGTATTTGAAGCCGGGCTTGAATCCGCCGCCGGCCATCCAGACGGTGAATCCGCGCGGGTTGTGATCCCGGCCGTCCTTGCCCTGCGAGTAGGGCGTTCGTCCAAATTCGCCGCCCCACCAGACGATGGTGTCTTCCAGCAATCCTCGCGCTTTTAAATCTGCGAGCAGCCCGGCCACCGGTTTGTCCGTGGCCTTCGCGTGGTCAGCATGTTTCGGCAAATTGCTGTGCTGATCCCACATAGGCGTCGCTTTGTTGTCGGAGTAGTTGACCTGGATGTAGCGCACCCCGGATTCCGCGAATCGCCGCGCCAGCAGGCACTGGCGGCCATAGTTGTCGGTCTCTTTTTCCCCGATTCCGTACAGTTTCAGCGTTTCGGGCGATTCGCTGGAAATGTCGAGGACGTCCGGCGCAGAAGACTGCATCCGGTAAGCAAGTTCGAAAGAATTGATGACCGCGTCGAGATTGGAATCGTTTTCGGCCCGGTTTTTTGCAATTTGGGAGTGGTTCAGCTTCTGCAGGAAATCGAACTGCTTTCGCTGTTCCTCCGGCGTGAGCATAGAGTTGGAGAGATGCTCGATTGTCGCTTTTTCAGCCGGGAAACCAGCCCGGCCGATGACCGTTCCCTGGTAATCGGCGGGCAAAAACGCGTTGCCGTAATTTCGGGGGCCGCCCTTCGTTGGCGGCGCTGAAAGAGAGATGAAGCCCGGCAGATTTTCGTTTTCAGTCCCCAGCCCGTACATGATCCATGACCCCATGGAAGGCCGAATCAAATTCGTGGCGCCAGTGTGCAGGAACAGGGTGCTCGGCCCATGCGCGACGCCCTCGGTTTGCATCCCATGGAGAAAACAGATGTCGTCGACATGCTTCGCGATGTTCGGGAACAGCGAGGAAACCGGAAAGCCGGTCTCGCCGTAGTTCTGAAACTCCCACGGCGAACCGTAGAGCGTCATGTCCTGGTGTTTGCCGGTTCGCGGGTAGAAAAATTTCAGTTTTTCACCACTCCGTTTTTGCAGAGCTTCTTTCGGTTCAAAGGAATCGACCTGACTGGGTCCGCCCTGCATGAACAGGAAAATTACCCGTTTCGCGCGGGGGATCAGGGGCGGGTTTTTCGAGGCGAGCGGATTCGCCGCACCTTTCACCATTCCTGCGAGCGCGAGGGAACCAAAGCCGCAGGCTGCCTGACCGAGCCACTTCCGGCGATGCATTGGCGATGTGGGAAATCCATCCATGAGAGATAAAACCTAATTGGAGAACCGGTTCAATCCAAGTTGAAACCCGCGGCGTGTCTGCGTGCCTCAATTGCTTCCCCGGAAGCGATTTGGGCATTGCCAAGGCTCCAATTTTCGAGAGGATCCGAATTATGAGTTTGATCGATTTGACCGGAAAAACGGCTTTAGTAACTGGCGCGGCGCGCGGGATCGGGTTTGGCTGCGCGAAACAAATGGCTGTTGCAGGTGCGGACATCGTTTTGAACGACCGGCCCGGCAGCGAATTTCTCACCGAAGCAGCGGAGGAAATCCGGGCACTCGGGCGAAAGTGCACCCCGATCGAGGCGAATGTGTTCGATCGTGACGGGTGTGAAGGGCTGGTGGCGGAAGCGGTTTCGCAGGCAGGAAAACTCGATATTTTGCTCAGCAATCCAGCGTTCAACCGGCGGCAGAATTTTCTCGAGCACGATCCGGAGGAATTCAAAACTACGCTGGATGCTGCTCTGCTCGGCGGATTTCATATGGCCCAATTCACAGCCCGGCATTTTGCGGAGCGGGGTGAAGGAGGGAAAATCGTCTTCATTTCCAGCGTGCTGGCGCAGGTGCCGGTCGCCCGCAGTCTCGCCTACTCGGCGGCCAAATCGGCGTTGAATTCGATGACGCGTTCCATGGCTGTCGAATTGTTCGATCAAAAAATCAACGTGAATGCGATTGCTCCCGGCTGGATCGACACTCCCGGTGAGCGCGATTCATTCGCGGAGGAAACAATCGAGGAAGAAGCTCAAAAACTGCCGTGGAAACGGCTCGGCACGATTGAGGACATCGGTAACGCAGCAGCATTCCTGGTTTCCGACGCCGCAGATTATATCACCGGTGTCGTGCTGAATGTGGACGGCGGGTACGTGCTGAAACACTGCCGCGAAATTCCAAAGGACACGAAGTAGGATCTCCAAAAAAAACGATCCAACAGGGTTCATTCGGCGAACAGACCCTGTTGGATCGAAATTGAGTCGAGTTGGCAGCGCGACTACTGGCAGGCTTCGCACTCTTCGCCGTTCAACAGCGCATCCAGCGAGCAGGCCTGTTTTTCGGCCTCGGTGTATTCCGGCTTTTCCTCTTCGTCACCGCCGAGATGGCGGACTTCCTTTTTGACGGTGGTAGTGGCTTTTTCAATATTGGAAGCCTGAAGGGTGCGGAGATAATAGGTCGTCTTCAGTCCCTTGTGCCAAGCCGCTCGATACATGTGCGACAGGGTCTTCAGATCGGGGTTCGCGAGGAACAGGTTCACGGACTGGCTCTGGTCGATCCATTTCTGGCGACGGCCAGCCGCCTCGATGAACCACTCGAACCCAATCGAGAAGGCGGTCTTGTATTTTTCCTTCAACTCGGCCGGGATCTCATCGATGTCGTCGAGTTCGCCGTCGAAGTATTTCAGGCGCTCGACCATGTCGGGACCCCACAGGTTCAGCTTTTTCAGATCGCGAACGAGGAACTGGTTCAAGACGATGAAGTCACCGGACAGGTTGCCTTTCACGAACAGGTTTTTGAAGGTCGGCTCGATGCACGGGCTGGAGCCCATAATATTCGAGATCGTCGCAGTCGGGGCAATGGCGAGGACGTTGGAGTTCCGCATGCCCTGTTTCTGGATTTTTTCGCGAAGCGCATCCCAGTCCATCCGGCTGGTGCGGGGGACTTCGATGGGCTGGCCGCGTTCTTCCTCGAGCAGTTCGAGGGTATCGACCGGCATCAGGCCGCGGCTCCATTTCGAGCCTTCGTAAGTGGAGTAACTTCCCCGCTCGGCGGCGAGGTCGCTGCTCGCTTCGTAGGCGAAGTAGGCGATGGCTTCCATCGCTTCGTCATTGAATTCCACCGCGTCATCGCTTCCGAATGGCGTGTTGCGGATGAACAATGAGTTTTGCAGACCCATGACTCCGAGACCGACCGGCCGATGGCGCGAGTTTGCATTTTTCGCTGCCTCAGTCGGGTAAAAGTTGATGTCGATCACGTTGTCGAGGGCGCGCACGGCGACCTGCACGGTTTCGCGGAGTTTTTCGAGATCGATGTTGCCGTCGTCGTCGAGGTGGGAATCGAGCACGACCGAACCAAGGTTGCAGACAGCGGTTTCGTCGGCAGACGTGTTCAGCGTGATCTCGGTGCAGAGATTTGAGCTGTGAATGACGCCGGCGTGGTCCTGCGGGCTACGCACGTTGCAGGGATCCTTGAATGTAATCCACGGGTGCCCGGTTTCGAACAGCATGCGGAGCATGGATTTCCACAGGTCGATCGCCTCGACAGTTTTGCCGGTGACTTCGCCCCGTTCAGCCATGGCTTCGTATTCGAGATAGCGTTCTTCGAATGCCTTGCCGTAGAGATCGTGCAAGTCAGATGCTTCATTTGAGCGGAACAGTGTCCAGTTTTCCCGGTTTTCCATCCGTTTCATGAACAAATCCGGAATCCAGTTCGCGGTGTTCATGTCGTGCGTGCGGCGGCGTTCGTCGCCGGTGTTTTTCCGCAGCTCGAGAAAATCGGTGATGTCGTTGTGCCACGTTTCCAGATAGGCACAGCCGGAGCCGCGGCGTTTTCCGCCCTGGTTCACGGCGACGAGTTGGTCGTTGTGCATTTTCAAAAAAGGAATCACGCCCTGGCTCTCGCCGTTGGTGCCCTGGATGTAGCTGCCCGTGCCACGAACCGCTGTCCACGATCCTCCGAGCCCGCCGGCCCACTTGGAAAGGTAGGCGTTTTCCGCGATGCCACGCTGCATGATCGACTCAATCGAGTCGTCGACCTTGTAGAGATAGCAGGAGGAAAGCTGACTGTGCAGCGTCCCGGAATTGAACAGCGTCGGTGTCGAGGAACAGAATCGGCGGCTGCTGTAGAGCCGGTAGAGATTGATAATCTTGTCCTCGGCATTTTCTTTTTCATCGACGAACAGGCCCATCGAGACCCGCATCCAGAACAGCTGCGGCGTTTCGAGCCGGGAGTGTTTGCCGCCGGTCTTTTTGTCGATGATCAGGTAGCGGTCATACAGCGTCTGGATCCCGAGGTAATCGAAATCGAGGTCGGCTGTTGGATCGATCGCTGCGGCAAGCTTGTCGAGATTGTAGTCGAGCAGGCGTTCGTTGATCCTGTGGATCTGCGTTCCACGCACGAGATTCGCTTTGAAAGCCCGGCGATGAAACAGAGCGAGTTTACCAACGCCGTCCCTCACAATTGACCAGTTGAGGACTTCTTCGTAAATGAAAGTCAGCAAAATCCGGCCGGCGAACTTCGCGAAATCGGCATCCTTCTCGATCAGGCTTTTCGCATTCAGAATGATCGTGGTTTTCAGCTCTTCCT
>JABDJT010000178.1 GCA_013003335.1 Verrucomicrobiales bacterium
GCAGTATCTGATTCGAAAAAACCGGTTCTGGTCGGACGGCTGAACCCGGGAAAAGAAGATCGAGATCGCCAAGGCTTGCGGATTTCGAGGACGGGGTTCCATCCGTTTGCCAAAGTTGAAAAAACGCATCGCCGTCCGAATCGTCATAGTCCGGCGTGCGATCCTGCAACCGTCCCGGGCGTTGCTGATCATCAGCATCGTCGTCTCCCCGTGCCGCGAAACGCAAAATCCGCGAATCGACGGCCAGTTCGGCATCGATCGATTTCAGTAAGCTGTGCCTGACCGAAACGTAAATTCCCGCGCTGGCAGCCAGCCACAGGATTCCCAGCCCGCTGAGAAGCCAGATCGTGAGTCGGTTGCGGATCGATTTCATCGTAAATCAGGCCCGTTCCTCCAAAACGTAGCCCTGCCCGCGACGCGTGTGGATCAGCGGGGGTGAGTTTTTCTCAAAGGCGATTTTTTTCCGTAACGCGTAAATCGCGGAATCGACCACGTTGCTCATCGGCGAAACGAGGTCGTCGTAAATGTGCTCCTCGATTTGGGATCGCGATACCACGTGGCCGGTTCGGAGCATCAGGTATTCGAGCAGGGAAAATTCGCGTGGTGTGAGATCGATCGTTGTCCCCGCCCGCGAAGCCGTTTTCGACCGGGAATCCAGTTTCAAATCCGCGACCTGAATTTCATTCGTCGCATTCTGGTAGCTGCGGCGGCACAACGCCTCGACCCGCGCGAGTAATTCCTCGAGCGCGAACGGTTTTACGAGGTAGTCATCCGCGCCGCTCCGCAGGCCCGCCACGCGATCTTGAATGGTGTCCTGGGCGGTGAGGAACATCACCGGCGTGGTATCTCCCCCGTCCCGCAATTTTTTCAGAATCGAGAGCCCGTCGAGGGACGGCAGCATGATGTCCAGGATTGCCGCGTCGTATTCGTGATCCTCTGCCATCCAAAGTCCTTCCTTCCCGTCACCGGTGGCGTCGACCTTGTATCCCGAACGCCGCAACGCCAGCGCGATCGTTTCGCGGAGGCGTTTGGAATCTTCGACGAGGAGCAGGCGCATGATCGGAGCACGGTAGTTTCGTTTCAGGTTCGACAAAAAACGATCCAACAGGGTTGGTTCGATGAACGAACCCTGTTGGATCGAAAATACCAAATCGGAGTGAAACTTCGATCAACCTTTTCCTTTGCCGCCTTTGCCGCCCTTGCCACCTTTGCCCTTACCTTTCCCTTTTCCGCCTTTGTCCGGACCGAAGGTTTTGACGAACTCGCGCGGAGTGATTGCCCCGTCCCCGTTCACGTCTTTTCCTTGAAAGGCTTCACCGACTTCCTTCCGGTTTGCATCTTTGAAGCGTTTGGAATCACCAAGTTCTTTCGGGGTGATTTTGCCGTCGTCGTTGGCGTCGATGAGTTTGAAGATGGCGATTGGATCGAAGGCTTTGCCTTTGCCCCTGCCTTTTTCTTCTTTTGCGCCGCCTTTGTCGGGCTTTTCGTTTTTGTCGGCTTTTTCGTCTTGGGCCATCGCGCTGGAAAGTGCGATTGCGCAGGAGGTGAGGATGGTGAGAATGAATTTAATTTTCATGGTTTGATTCAAATGAGGTTTTATTTCTGGAAAGAGTTTCGCGGATCATTGATGACGGGAAGATGACGATGGCGGATAATTGTTTCTGCTCAAAGCCGATTTTATCGTCGGCTATGAAATTTTATTTGGGCTGCGTCTGCCTTCTTGTCGCTGCTTCCGCAAACCTGACTGCTCAGGGTGTGCCGCAGACGTTCGCAGAAACGTGGGCAGACTACGATCCGCGGGCGGAGCCTCTGGAGGTCGAGGTGATCCGCGAGGTCACCGACGAAAAAATCGTGCTGCGGACGGTTCGCTATGTCGTCGGAACATTCGAAGGCAGGAAAACCAGGGTCGCTGCCTTCTACGGCTTTCCCGAAAACGGGAAAAACCTGCCGGCGATCGTTCAGGTTCACGGCGGGGGTCAGTTTGCGCGAAAAGAACTGGTGCGGTTCTGGGCCTCGCGGGGATACGCGGCCATCGCGGTGAACTGGGGTGAAAAGGTGATCGATCAAGCCGACGATCCGAATACGGACTGGGCCGGGATTCCGGCCGGATTTCTCGATCCGAAACACCACAACGCTGTCACGCCGGGCGAAGGCACCATTCACGACGTTCCTCACCCGTGGAACAGCTCGTGGATTCTGTATTCGGCAGCCGCCCGCCGTGCGATTACTTTCCTCGAAAAACAACCGGAGGCGGATGACGAACGAGTCGGGTTGCACGGGCACAGCATGGGCGGCCGAATCACGATGTTGACGGCAAATGACCCCCGTCTCAAAGCGGTTTCGCCATCGGTTGGCGGGAGCGGATTTCTCTACACCGACATCGTCGGGATTCCCGGTTCGGCCCGGCGCATGACGGAGGATCGCAATCTCTACCTGGCCACGATTGACTGCGCCCATGCCTGGCCTCTCACAAAATGCCCGGTCTTGTTTCTCGGCGCGACCAACGATTTCAATTCGCCGATGGAGTTTGTGACGCGCGGCTTCAGCCAACTGCCCGATGGAACCCATGCCATGTCCTTCACGCCGCATATGAATCACCGCTTCACCGTCGACAACTACATGGCTCGAGTCCGATGGTTCGATGCACATCTGCGCGGTGATTTCGAGTTTCCGAAAATGCCGCTTGGTCAGCTTGAAATCAAAACCGAAGATGGCATTCCGCGGTTTCACGTGCGTCCCGATTTGTCCGGTCCGCATAAATTGAAAAAAGTGACCGTTTTCTACGGCTACGATCGCGATCCGCGGGCGCGGTTCTGGCGTTCGGCGGAGGTGACGCGCGAAGGCGATATTTTCAGGGCGGATTGCCCGGTGATAGAGATCAATGAACCGCTGTTTGTTTTTGCCAACGTGACCTACGACACGGGCGAGCCGATCCCGATGCCGCCGGGGTATTCAGACAGTTCGCTGCTCACGCTTACCAGTAATTGCCGCACGGTTTACCCTGAAAACCTTGCTGCCGCCGGCGTGAAACCGGTCGGAGAAAGACAGCGGCTCATCGAAGATTTCGAGAACGGCTGGGAGGACTGGTCACTGGTTGGAACGAATCACCGGGCTCACTGGAACTACGAAACCCACAAGGTGAACGACCCTGCATTCGTCGGGCCGCGGGGTGCATCGCTCGCGTTTGAGATCGAAACCGAAGGGCCGAATGAAACGCTCGCCGTGGTGCTCGATGTGGATCGTTGGCGCGGCTACACCGGGCGGAAACCCCGGCAGTTTGTTGCGCTGGTCGAACTGGAAAAGGCAGGATCGCATGCCGTCGAACTGCCGATCGAAAAATTCAAAACTGCCGAAGGCGAAGTTCTTGAGAACTATGATTTCGTGACCAGCCTGATCCTGACGCCGGGTCAGAAACTGCGGCCTGAAGCTGTAAAATCCGAGTGGCAGAGCGCGATTCCCGTATTCAAAAACATCCGCTGGGTCGGTGGCGAATTTGCAGATCGTCCACGCCCCTATTTGAAATCCGGCGCATCGGTAATCGACGCCGATGTTGCGTTCCGGGAAGCCTTCGATGCGGCTGTTGTTGAATCAGTGAAACGGGAGGAACAGGACCGGAAATGAAACGTTCTCTTGCGGAGTCAGACAAAGCTTTTGTCATCTCCCAGAAGGCTGTTCTCTTACTTTCGAAAAATGAAGTTCAGCAAAATCCCCCTGTTTGTCCTCGCGCTCACGGCCGTTTCGTCCTCCGGTCAGGAAACCCTGCCGCCGCTCGCGGATGACGAATCCGCACCGCAAACGCACACGGAATTGTGGGCGGATTTTGATCCGCGGAAGGAGCCGCTGGATGTGGAGATTTTGAAGGAATGGGAAGAGGACGGAGTAGTTTTAAAAGTGCTGCGTTACCGGATCGGCATTTTCAAGGGACAGAAAGCGATGATGACCGCGGTTTACGGCTACCCGAAAGGCGGGACGAATTTGCCGGGGCTCGTGCAGATTCACGGAGGCGGGCAGTATGCGCATCACGCGGCACCGCTGACGAATGGGAAGCGCGGTTACGCGACGATTTCGATTGGCTGGGCAGGACGGATCAGTGCGCCGGATTACCAGGTGGGGCCGCCGCAGGTGCAGCTATTCTTTGACGGAAAAACCGACGACCCGGCTTACAAACTGACAACGGACTGGGGTGCGCTGGACGCCTATCACGCGCCGGCCCGGAATCCCGGGAACAATTTTATGGATACGAACCCGGAGCCGTGGACGCTGGATACGGTGGATTCGCCGCGAAACAATCCGTGGTTTCTCGTGACGATGGGAGCGCGGCGCGCGCTCACTTTCCTGGAAAAACAGCCGGAGGTCGACGGGCAGCGGCTCGGGGTTTACGGGCACTCGATGGGTGGGAAGCTGACCGTTCAGGTGGCGGGATCGGATGTGCGGGTGAAAGTGGCGGTGCCTTCCTGCGGCGGAATGAGCGATCGCGGCCAGCATGGCAAGCTGTATCAAAAAACGATCAGCGATCAGCATGCGCTCAAGAAAATTACCTGCCCGATTTTATTCCAGAGCCCGGCGAATGATTTTCACGGGCGGATCGAGGATTTGCAAAAAGCGGTCACGGAAATTCAGAGCACGGACTGGCGGGTGACGTGTTCTC
>JABDJT010000189.1 GCA_013003335.1 Verrucomicrobiales bacterium
TGAACTTCCGGAACCGCTACGGACTCAACATTCTGTCCATCTGGAGGAAAGGAAAATCGATCACTTCCCATCTTCGAAACATCACCCTCGAGTTCGGAGACGCGATGCTTCTTTCCGGTCCACGGGAAAAAATCGAGGCCCTCACCGACGATCCCGATTTCCTGATTCTTTCCCGGTCCGCGTACGAGGATCCCGAGGAGAAATCGCCGGTCAAAGCCCTGATTTCCGCCGGCATTATGCTCACTGTCGTCGGGCTGGTCATCGTGAAAATCCTGCCCATCGCCGTCGCGGCCATTGCCGGCGCCACTGCGATGATCGTGGTCCGCTGCCTTACCATCGACGAGGCCTACCGCTCGATTGAGTGGAAAAGCGTGTTCCTGATCGCCTGCATGATTCCGCTCGGCGTGGCCATGAATGAAACCGGTGCCGCTGCGTTTCTCGCCGAAGGCGTTGCCGCCGTGGCTGAGCCGTTCGGGCCTTGGGGGCTGATCGTCGCTCTGTATATCATGACCGCCCTGGCCACCACGATCGTCCCGACGGCCGCGCTGGTTTTGATCATGGCCGGGATCGGGCTCGACGCAGCCGAGACGATGGGGATTGATCCGAAATTGATCGTGATGGCCATCGCTATGGCTGCGAGCGCCAGTTTCACCAGCCCCATTTCCCATCCCGCCAACGTCCTTGTGATGGGTCCGGGCGGATACCGGTTCATCGACTACGTGAAAATGGGAATCCTTCTCGCCCTCGCCGTCGCCCTGACCGTGCTCCCGCTCCTCGCCTGGCGTTGGAGTTAAAATGAATCAACAGGGTTGGTTCGTCGAACAGACCCTGTTCATTCGTTTTTCACCGTTTCCACGCGGTCTCTCAAACCGGCTAAAACCCGGCCTTCCCGATCGATTGCGAGGGCTGATACCGGTTCGGTCTTTCCAAATTCTGCGATCAACTCACTGGAATTGCTTTCCAAACTCAACTCGTAAATTTTTCCCCGCGATGTGCCGGCGAGCAGCCGCTTTCCGCTATGAAAAAGCGCACTGACCCGGCCTTCGAGACCCGAATAGGTGCGGATCAGCTTTCCGTCGGCGGGGGAATGAAGGCGGATTTTTCCGTCGCGGGCACCGGAGATCACGAGGGCAGAGTCGGGCGAAAAGGCGACGCAATCGACCTTGTCGGTATGATCGAGAATCGTGATGGGCACAGCCTCCGGTTTTCTCAAATTGGAGACGAGTACAAGGCGATCCATTCCGCCGGAAGCAAGAAATTTTCCGTCGCCGGAAACGGCTACGGACCGCGCCGCGGCGGTGTGTTCGTACCGGGTTTCAATCGAGTCGAGACCAATTTCAAGAACCCGGCCGTCGGCCAGTGCGGCGAAAATTTTCTGATCCGAGACGGCCACGGAAACCGCCAGGTCGTCGGCTATTTTCTGCGGCTTGAGGAATCCGGATTCCGGATCGGATACCGCCACGATTCCCGATTCGCCGGGGACGCCGCCCGACGCGACGAATCTACCGTCCGGGTCTCCCGCGAGGCTGACGATTCTCGGATACGGTCCCGGCGGAAAAGGAACAGCCTCATCTCCGCGAAACACACCGCCCTGCGAGCAGGTCAGAATCGATTTTTCGCCGACAAGAATATCCGTGACCGGCCCGGCGTGGCGGCGTTTTTCGAAACCGGCGATCGCGATGGCGACGACGAAGATCGAAAGCGTGATGACCGTTTTTCGAATCACGCCAGGATCTCCTTCACCGGCTCACTTTCCTCCTCGACGACGCGGATCGGGCGTCCGTCGCTGGTGTGAAACTGCCGGGTCACATCACAGCCTACCGCGGCCAGCACGGTGTGAAAGAAGCTCTCCGGCGTGACGGGTCGATCGATGGGTTCTTCGCCATGCGGGTCGGTTTTCCCGACGACGACGCCACGTTTCAATCCAGCCCCGAACAGCAGGGTCGAACTCGCTCGTGGCCAGTGATCGCGGCCACCGGCGGCGTTCAGCCGCGGGGTGCGGCCGAATTCGCTGGCAAGGACGACAAGGGTGTTTTCCAAAAGGCCGCGACGGTCGAGGTCTTCGTGCAGAGCGGAAATCGACTGATCCAGCGCGTCGAACTTGGGCGGAAATCCAAAAGTCAGCTCGCGGGCAATGTTCCTGTGATGATCCCACCCGCGATCCCGTACCAGCACGGTACGCACGCCGCCTTCGACGAGTCGCCGCGCCAGCAAACAGGACTGGCCCATCTGGTGACGCCCGTATCGGTTGCGCGTTGCCTCATTTTCTTTCCCGACGTCGAACAACGCCCGTGCCTCCGGTTCCAGCGACAAGTGGCGGGCCTGTTCGAGAAATTGATCGCGGACCGTTTCTTCTTCCGAGCGCGGCGCGCCGTCGAGCGCGTCGACTTTTTTCAGCAAATCCATGGCCCGCTGCATTTGCGGCGAGGGATTGAGATTTTTCACGGAAAATCCTTTCACGCCCGGACTTCCGCCGACCTCGAACGGCGCGCGCGTTGCAGGCAAAAAGCCCTGCTTGGCGTAGGGATGTGCGTCCGGGATCGCGACGTAGGCCGGGATCGGATTGCCCTCGCGTTTGTCCTGCCCGAACACGGAACCGAACGACGGGTAAAGCAAAACCGGGCTGAGCCGCCGGCCTGTTAGCATGTAATAACTGCCGCGGTCGTGATTGCCTTCCGGGCTGGTAATGGAACGGATCAGGCAACTCTCCGGCAGGATTTCACCGATTTTCGGAAGGTTTTCATTCAAAAACACGCCTTCGAGTTTCGATTCCTTCGCGACCAGATCGCCGCGGATGTCCGGCGGGGCTTCCGGTTTGCAATCGAAGGTATCAAGATGGGTCATCCCTCCGTCCAACCAGATCAGGATCAGCGAGCAATTCGATTTTTCGAGGGCGTGCAAATTCGGGAGTAGCGACGGCAGAAACGGCAGCGCGGCCATCGTCGTGGCGGTTTGGCGGAGAAAATGTCGGCGGTTCATGGCGAAGGTTCTTTCATCTCACGGATCCAAATTCCCGGCTCGCCAGCAGGGCAAAGGCCAGGTCGCGCCCACGCTGGCGGGGGTCTTTGGCGTCTTTCAGTTCGGGTAAAAATGCGGCTTTTTCCTCATCGGTCGGCGGGCGGGAGAGGATCAGGCGGTACAAATCTTCGAGTTGTTGGGCAGGGTCGAATCCGAAATCGAATATGGCATCGACCTGGTTGCCGGGCGTCGTGAGCGCTTTTTGAATCAGGCCGCTATTCAGCACGTAAAGTTGCTCGGCGAGGGGTGATTCGGGTGGGAGCGGGTGATTCACCTTCACGCCAGTCACGAAACCAACCGCGCGGCGAAATTCATCGGCAGACAGTCGGCGTGCAGTCTGGTGGGCCATGTATTTTTTCGGCGCGTCGCCAAGTTTTTGATGGCGGTCAGAATTGGGAGAAGAGGCGAGTTTGTAAAAATCAGAGGTGACAATGAACCGGATCAGCTCGCGCAGGTCGTAGTCGACCTCGATCAGTGTGTTGGTAAGCAAATCCAGGACCGGCTCGTGAACGGCAGGATTGCTGAGGCGGTGGTCATCGGGCGAATCGACGAGCGGCTGGCCGAACAGCGCGGCAAAGGTGCGATTGGCGATGTTGCGTGCGAACAGGTCGTGCTTCGGATTTTTGAGAATGAACCAGGCAAGCACGTCTTTTCGGCTCGCGGTATCGGGAGCGTTCCCGGCGGGCAACGGGAGTAGCGCGGGCTCGATGAGGTTGCCGGTCTCCGGTTCAAAAAACTGACCGGTCATCATCATCGCCCCGCCGTTTGGATTCGGCCGGTCGTCACTGAAAAAAGCGGAGAAAGCGAGATGCTCGTCCTGCTTCCAGCGATCGAGCGGGTGGTTGTGGCAGCGCGCGCAGCCGAGCCGGATCCCGAGCATCGAGCGCCCGACGAACTCGGCGCGGTCGCGTGGATCGGAAAATCGTTTCCAGGCGCGACCGGGCGAATTTTCGAGGAGGATTCGGCTGGCGATTTGCGCTATCGAATCGCCCTCGGCTACGGATTTCTGAAAAAAGGCGCGCAGCGCGGTGTGGGCCTCGGACGAATTCCGCGGATCGCGTTCCGAAATCGGAACCTCAAACCACGAGGCGACGTGTTTCGCCCAGGTTTCGGCGAATTCACCGGATTGAAAGGCGGCGTCGACATCAACCGGTTTCCCGACCTCGAGCGGGCCGGGCGGCCGGCCGAGCAGATCGATCGTGAGCCGGCGGCGCAGAACCGCATCCGATGCGGATTCGGCAGCCGGTAGACCGAGTTTTTCCAAGCGGCTCAGCCATGCACGATCCAGTGGGTGTTCGGATTTTTTTGGCGAATTCGATTTTTTACCAAAGCTCGATAGAACCGGCAGCCGGGCATTCAGGTGGCCGTAGCGGGCCAAAATCCACGCTTCGCCCGGACCTTCGATGTTGATCTCGCCCGATTCGGTAATGGAGGCTACGCCCCCGTTGGTCGATTCCAGCATCGTCATTTCCGTGACGTCGCGCTCGATGATTTCGCCGGATTCCGTCTCAAAATCTGCCGTTACCCTGGCGCGATTTTCGACCAATTTGAGCCGAAGAGAAGTCAGTTCGAGCGGTTCGCCCGTTTCCCACGGCGTGCCGGAAGCGATCCAATTTTTCAACGCTTCAAAGGCCGGATCCTTCGTTTTCAAAACGCGGCCGCCGCCGTGTTTCAGGCCGCTGTCGCGGGTCGGTTTTCGTAAAAATAAGCTGCGTCCCGGCGAAACGTAGTCGACTCGCCGTGATTCAAATTCCTGCGTGATGGCCGCGAAATCCGCTTCCGGATTCGAGGAAAACAGCGAGAGCTTGAACCCGCCTTTTCCTGTTGCACCGCCGTGGCATTCGGCAGCAGAGCAACCCAGCCTGGCGAGGACGGGTGCAATGTCGTGGGCGAAATGAAAGGACGGCTCCCGGTCTTCGGAACTCGATCCGGTCCCGGCAAGCAAAGCAGAGACGGCCATGGCCGTGAGCCAGTTTCCTGCCGGGTATTCCTGCATCAATTTCACCATAAGCCTCCGAAGTTTTCCTGTCACGATGGAACCTCGGGTGCGACCGGATGTTTCGAATGGAAAAACGAATCAACAGGGTTGGTTTGCCGAACGAACCCAGTTGAATCGAAATTCGACCGGACCGATGTGCAGAATTTGCCACGGCGATGCGGATGATTTGTGGGATTAAGGGGTTGAGTATCCGAACAGATTCCTGTAATTCAATAGGTTTGGGACGGTCTTTGGGGGGACGTTGAACCGCACTGCTTTCTTCATTTTATGCCAACGCTTTGGACAGCCTGCGAGGCCTATCTGATCCAGGCACGTGACCTGGTGGATCGACTATCGCCTGCTCAATACGACGTTGCGCATGCCAATTGTTTCGGGGCATCCATTGGTGGGCATATCCGGCATTGTGCCGAGCATTTCGAGATTTTTCGCACCGGGTTGGAAGCGGGGCGAATCGATTACGATGCCCGGGCACGCGGCACGGCGGACGAATCGGATCCCGTCATCGCCGGGGAACGGCTCGGGGAACTGGCGGCCTGGTTCTCGAATCATGAAAACATCGCGGAAGCCGGGAAAGCGGTCCAGGTGCAGGTAAACTGCGGCGATTCAGTGTGTGAATGGCAGGGGTCGACGGTGGGGCGGGAATTGCAGTTCCTGGTTTCTCACACGGTGCATCATTTTGCGATCATTGGGATCATGTGCGAGGCACAAGGGATTGAGTTGGCGTTAAATTTTGGAGTGGCGCCATCGACTTTGCTGGCCCGGGAAATGGAATTGGAGGAACAGCGGGCCCACCGGGCCTGAATTTCAGAAATCAGGGAGAAAGGGATTCCGATGCAGCCGTCATCCACGCCAACCGAGTCGATTCCCGATCGACCGGATGAAAATTCATTGCTGCCAATCGCGGAAGCGGGCGATTTGGACGCGTTTCGGGCGGAAGTCGCTTCCATCTCTGACTCCAGCGTATGCGTGCAGGAAGGGAAATTCGTAGTTTACGAAATCCGGGGAGCAGATTTCCCGCTGATCATGCACGAGGTGGCTCGCGAACGGGAAATCGCTTTTCGCGCTGTCGGTGAGGGAACAGGCCAGGCCATGGACCGCGATCGGTTTGATGAGCATTACATCCAACTGATCCTCTGGGATGCGGACGAACAGCGCCTGGCCGGCGGATACCGGGTCGGGAAAACGGATGAAATTCTCGCGACACACGGGCCGGACGGCTTGTATTGCAGCGAGCTGTTTCAATTTGAGCCGGAATTTTTGTCCGTTCTGAATCCAGCCCTCGAACTGGGGCGCTCGTTTGTCTGTCCGGCATACCAGAGAGCGATCAAGCCGCTCGCGCTCTTGTGGAAAGCGGTCACGTCGATCTGCAGCCGCGATCACCGGTATCATTATGTCTACGGTCCGGTCAGCATCAGTGACGATTATTCAGCGCTATCAAAATCGCTGATCGTCGAGTTTATGAATCGCCGACTTCGGGACGACCAACTCGCTTCAAAGGTGAAACCGAAGAATCCGTTTTCCTGTGCCGGCGAGATCGACCGGCTGGAGTTTGACCAGATCAGCGAATCCCTGGCGACGATCGAAGACGTTTCTGCGCGAATTTCCGAGTCTGAGCCCGATGGAAAAGGGATCCCGGTTTTGATTCGGCAGTATTTGAAAATGAAAGCGAAACTGCTCAGCTTCAATGTGGATCCGCAGTTCGGTAACACGCTGGACGCCCTGTTGCTCGCCGATTTCAGGCAGGTGCCGCTGAAA
>JABDJT010000203.1 GCA_013003335.1 Verrucomicrobiales bacterium
TTCAATCACTCCTTCGTTCCCCATGCTGTCCCGATGCCCCAGCGCGCCTTTGATTACGTAAGAGAAGATCTCCATCGAATGATGCGGATGCATCGCAAAGCCCCGGCCCGGAGCAACCACGTCCTCATTGATGATACGCAGCGAACAAAAGCCGAGATGTTCCGGATCATAGTAGTCCGCGAACGAAAAAGAGTGTCGGCTCTGAAGCCAGTCCAGTTCCGTCCTGCCCCGCGATTCAGACGGACGCTTGATGATGGAAAAATTGTTCATGACGCGGAAACGAACCAACAAGGTACGTTTGGTGAACCAACCCTGTTCGCTCGTTTGAAGCCTACAAACAGGAAAAAGTAACTGAACACGAATTTTACGAAAACCAACCGGTTCATCCGGATTTGCGACCGGGGAAAAGCAGCTTTGCCAGTTTCAGGAGAATGATCAGGCTGAGAACGGTCGCTGCGGTAATGACCAGTCGCAAGCCCCCTGCAAACGGGGAAGTCGCGGCGTGAATCAGCGCAAGGCCCGCAGCCAGGTGCCCAAAAACAAAAAACGCCCGCCAAGTCGAGGGTTCCATTCTTCGTCGCAATTGGGAAACCGCGTAGATCACAACCAGCAGGCCGAATGCAGCAACGCCGGCGCGGAGGTAAACCCGGTAGAGCAAATCCGACCATCGAAAATCGAGAAACAGCCAAAGCGAGACGCCGGCATGCAGCAATGCCAATTCCGCGCTGAGCAAGCCAACGTGCTTCGCCGCATCCCGAAAGAACGGCCCCGTCGCCAGCGACACCAACAGGCAAGCGAGTGCGGCATATCCCGTGATTTGCGAAGCGAAAATCGCACCGGCCAGGGAATCGCGTTTTCCCAGCCCGAAAACCAGTCCCGCTCCTGCAACTCCCAACCAGGGCAACAAGTGAAAAGTCAAAAATGGCAAATTGGTTTTCACAGCGACAGCAGGAATTCTTTCAGATCGGCCAGTTCCTCTTCGGAAAATCCGGAGACATCCCCATGCCGATTCGGGGGGACAGAGACTTCCAGAACCGTGTCCAAATCGAATTCACGATGATGAAAATACTCCGGCTGCCGCCAGGTTTGCAAAAGCGACGGAACATCCAGAAGCGGATCCGGCTGGCGAGCCCCGACCTTCGGGTTGAACAGCCAGGATTCCAGATGCTGCGAATGATTCGTGAACAACGGCGGCGGATGACAAACCGCACAACCGCCTTTTTGGAACAGCCCGTAACCACGACGCAGTTGCTCCGGGTCCGCCGTTTCCCAGCGCGGATTCTTCGGGCGCGGCTGGCGTAACATCCAGTCTTCGACAAGCCCGGAAACATTTTCCGGCTGACCACGCGGATATCCGAGTAATTGATCCAGCGCCAGGGCAGAATGAACATCCGCAATCCGGTTGTAGTGTTTTCCCGGGTATCCAAACCGGAAAAACGGTGCCGTCCGGTCGATCCCGGCCGTCAGCCCCGTCGTGCCGGAAATCGCGCCGAGGTTGTGGTGCGCGAAATCGGAATCGCCGTGCAAATGACAACTCTGACAACTGAACCCGCCCCGGGTTGCCTGGTAAAAAAAGACCTCTCCCGGATCGACCGCCCGCCCGAGTCGCACCGGCTGCCATCGTTTTTCGCGGGGAACCCGAATCGCGAATCCTCCAAAAACGGGGTCGGCCACCACCTGCATACCCTGACCCAGCGACGCGACACCATGCGGATTGAAAAGGCCCACATCGGCCAACGATTGAAACTTCGGAGGCGTCGGGCGGTCTGTAGCAAATTCGCCGACATCACCAGACCCGGAAAAGACCGCGAGTATCGTGTTGGCTACTCCGGGTCCCTGCGCAAGGCCCATGGGATCGAGTCCGGAATCCCTTCCGACCGAAGCGAGTTGTTTGCCGGTACTGCGCGACGTTTCAATAACCGAATCCACCGTCCATTTTTCGAGATCGATCTGTACAATCCTGTGCTGGATCAAGTGATTCCCATTCTTCAATTCCGTGGGTGGGCTGGAGTATCCGCTTGAGGTCAGGAAAACCGAGCCCCCCCACTGATCCCGCAGCAGAAACCGGGCAGGTCGGCCCAACCAAAGGGCTTCCTGACTTTCCTCCACCGAATCGCCAGTTTTGGATATCCGAAGTCGCCGGAGCGTCTGGTCCCGGAGCCCGGAAACGACCAGATCCAAATCGCTTTCTCCGAAAACCAGCCAGTCCGGTGTGAATTCGAGAGCGATGGGCGGCTGAGCTGTTCCCGCTTCCAAATCCACAATCTGCACGCCTGATTCAACATGTTCGAAGGCAATCGCCGCCCGTTCTCCTTCCGGAGAAATCGCGATGCGCTTCGCTCCCGGCACGATCTCCATGGTTTCCTTCACCTTCCCCGAATTCAGATCGACCTGCTGCAATTCAGGCACATTTCCGTGCAGAATCCAGGCAGTTGCCGTGTCGACAGGATCAACTCGAGCGTCGACGGGGCCATCCGCCGTCGGGAAGAACTGCACAGTCCCGTCCCGCCACAAAACGAACACCTGGTCAGTCGGAAAACTGGCTGAGACGGCAACGCCTTGTTCAGGATCCGAATCGATCCACCTCGGAGCCGGCCTGGCGGGAGCGACTCTCAGCGAAACAGTCCGGGGTTTCCCGCTTCCGTATTCGAGCGTGACCGGAACCTCCCCATCGCTTTCAACCATGGGAAATCCGGTTTTCGCCGGGTTAAAATCAAAATAAAACAGTCCCTCTCCCAATCCGGTTGCGGGATGCCGAACGCCGATGATCTCCACCGTCAGTTCGCCTTCAAAGCCAGCTGTTTGCACGTAAAATCGCTGCGGATGACTTCCCGCGATTACTGACGGGGCGATGGCCGGACGGGAATTCCAATAAACCCGGTGCGCTGACTGCTGAACATGCGTCTCCCATCCCTCCGACCTGGCAAAACGGCCTGGTGTACCCTGGACGACCAAAATGACGACGGCCAAGAAAAGCGGAATGGCAACTGCGGCGGTGGGAACCAATTCCAGCCTGCGTTTTCCTTTTTCAGTCCGGGCGGCGAGCGAAAGTGCGCCCAGAGCCAAGATCAAAATGCCCGCAAGCCAAAGCAACCGGATTCCCGGATCGACCAGCGCGGCGAAAACTGCCGCAGCCAACGCCAGCAAAATCGTATTTCGGGTGATACGGCGGCTCATTCGCGGTCAGCGTAGCGCATCCAGAACGCGAAGGGAATCCGCAACCGCCTTCACATTGTGGACGCGAAACAAATGAGCGCCCGCCCCGATCCCCCGCGCAAGACAGGCGATCGTTCCCGCGTCCCGTTCTACCGGATTCTCGATTCCCAGAACATCCCCGATGACTGTTTTCCGGGAAATCGGGAGAAGAAACGGAAACTCTTCGAACTGGTTTATCAATTCCTCGAGACGGGCAAAAATCGCCAAATTGTCCCCGCATTGCTTCGCAAAATCGATTCCGGGATCCAGCACAATCCGGTCCCGATTCAATCCTTCCTGTTCCGCCAGCTCAATTTTCTCCTCAAAAAACCGGCGAATCGATGAGACCACGTCATCCCATTTCGCCTCAAGATGCGGAATTTTCGGAGCGCCGACCGTGTGCATCAAAAGAAGAGAAATTTCGCCGTTTTCTGCGCAAATCCGGGCGTTTGTGCCTTCGGGCAACCCGCTCATATCATTAATCAGGTCGATTCCATGATTCGGGACACCGAGAATCGCCTCAATCACTTCCGGGCGCCAGGTGTTGATGGAAAGTCGGGCTGTGCCCCGGTATTTTTCGATGAAAGGCATGAGTCGCTCGATTTCCTGTTCAACCGGAATCGCCCCGCGATTCGTCCGGGCTGACTCCGCACCCACGTCGATCCAATCCGCTCCTTCGGATATCATGCGGTCCGCAAGTCGCTGTGCCTCCGACACGTCCAGGGTGCCATCCCCCGAAAACGAGTCGTCGTTGATATTGATAATTCCCATTACGGATGGGGATTTCCAGAATGCAGGCAGGGGCATGGCGTTCGAAAATATCAGTGATTTATCCTTGCACAGGCGAAGCGAATCGTCTCAAATGTCGGTCCTCTCAGGGGAACCGGGTTCCCATAACACAAACAGATTGAAGCAATGAAAAAGCTTTTCGCAATTTTTATGGCTGCCGTGCTTTTGCCCGGCTACACCTCGTTCGCCTGGATTGGTGGACCATTCAGCCAGAATTCCTATTTCACGAACGGTGATGACGGAATTTACGAAGCCATCGCCACCATGTCCAACGGACTCGGAATGTATCGCTTCGCTGTTCGAAACAACGGAGTCTCCGGCGAATCCGCCGCCGGAGCAGTCAACGGCCTTCACGACTCGAACGTGCTTTTCAACGGAGGGATTCTGCAGGCGGTTTCAACCAACGTTTGGTTCTACAAAGGTATCACCTACATCGGCCCCTGCTTCGGCACCGCCAGCACAGAAATGGGAATCGTGACGGCCGTCGGGAACGCCGAATCCAATGCTCCCTCCAACAACCCGACCACCACCACGGGCGTCAACGGCATTACGATCGCCGGCCCGGTCGGAAACAATATCCAGTTCG
>JABDJT010000217.1 GCA_013003335.1 Verrucomicrobiales bacterium
GCCCGGTACTGTATGAGGACACCATCCTGATTCATGCCGGGCCCGGCGTTGATGCCGGGTTGTTCTGCCTGAAAAAGGACACCGGCGACCCGGTTTGGGAAAAAGACCTGCCGGATGCCGAAAGCGCGGAGGCGAAGCAATTCAAGGGATCCTGGGCGACCCCGCTTTTGATCGAAAATGCCGGTCGGACCGAAATGTTGATCGGTCTGCCGAAATCTCTCTGCAGTTTTGACCCGAAAACCGGCGATGAACTGTGGCGCTGCAGCGGACTCAGTGACCTTTGCTACCAGAACGCGATTGCCGGGGATGGTGTGGCGATTTTTCTCTGCGGATACGGAGGACCGGGCCTTGGTGTCCGGCTTCCGAAACCGGGCGAGAGCGGCGATCTCACCGAAACGCATCGCTTGTGGGCCGATCAAAACACCGGAAAGGGTCAAAAGAAGCGCAACCGGCAGCGGATCGGTTCCGGTCAACTGATCGGTAAACACCTGTTCCAACTCGATGAACCGGGTGTGATGACCTGTCTCGACGCAACGACCGGTGAATTGCTATTCGAAGAACGCCTCGGCCGGAAAAGCTGGAGCTCAGTCAATCTCGTGGGTGGAAAATTGTATGCGAACGACCAGTCGGGCACGACATTCGTGATGGAACCTGATCCGTCCGGGCTGAAACTGATCTCGAAGAACCTGCCGGATCAGAATCAGCACACCAACGCCAGTCTCGCTTTTGCCAACGGCGTGATTTTTCAGCGAACCGACGCCCATCTTTTCGCCTTCGGTGAGTGATTTTGATTTTTATGGACGCCGAAGAACTCCGCGCGTATTTGCTCTCCCGCCCGGCCACGACCGGGGAAACGCCATTCGGACCAGAGGTGCTGGTTTACAAAGTGGCGGGGAAAATGTTCGCCACGCTGGGATTTGAAACGGAAGCCGATGGACTCGAAACCCCCCGCACCAATTTAAAGTGCGACCCGAATCGCGCAGTCGAATTGCGCTCGGAACACGATGCCATTTTGCCCGGCTATCACATGAACAAGAAGCACTGGAACACCCTGGTGATCGACGGCTCGCTTCCGCCTGAGTTGGTTCGGGACTTGATCGATCACTCGTGGGAACTTGTCGTGGCGGGGTTACCGAAAAAGACACGTGAAGAACTCACGCAATGAGGTCGTGAACCACGTGCCCGTGCACATCTGTCAGCCGGAAATCGCGGCCCGCATACCGATAGGTCAGTTTTTCGTGATCGAAGCCTAACAAATGCAGAATCGTGGCGTGCAAATCATGCACGTGCACCGGTTTTTCCTCGGCTTTGAATCCGAATTCGTCGGTCGATCCATAGTTCATCCCGCCTTTGACCCCGCCTCCGGCCAGCCACATCGTGAACCCGTGGTGATTGTGATCACGACCCAGTTTCGTGTTCGGTGAATTGGCGCCCGGCGTGGGAAGCTCCACCGTCGGCGTCCGGCCAAACTCACCGCCCCAAATCACCAGCGTGTCTTCTAGCAGCCCACGCATTTTCAAATCCGTCAACAACGCAGCAATCGCCTGATCACAATCTCCGGCGAGCCGGCCATGATTTTTCTCAATCTGCTCGTGGCTGTCCCACGGCTGACCGGCGCCGTGCCAAACCTGCACAAACCGCACTCCGCGCTCCACCAACCGCCGGGCGATCAGCATCTGCCGGCCCTGCAAATCATCTCCATACAAATCGCGAATGTGTTCCGGCTCGTTGTTCACATCAAAGGCATCAGTCGCTTCCATCTGCATCCGATAAGCCAGTTCAAAGGAATGAATCCGCGCGTCCAGCTTCGGGTCGCCGGGCCTTTCGTTGGCGTGCTTTCGATTCATCGCCTGGACAAAATCGAGCTGTTTTCGCTGCAGGTCGCGCGGGATTCGCTGATTCTCGATGTCCGAAATTAGCTTGGACACGTCTTCGGTTTTCGTGTCGACGTGGGTGCCCTGGTAGGCGCCCGGCAAAAATGCGTTGCGCCAGTTTTGCGTCTCCACGATCGGCACGCCTCCGGGACAGAGCGAAACAAAGCCGGGCAGGTTTTCGTTTTCCGTGCCCAAACCGTAAGTCACCCACGATCCGACGCTCGGCCGAACCAGCGACACGCGTTCCGCGCCCGAATTCATCAGCATCAGCGACGGCTCATGATTCGGCACATTGGCGTGCATCGAATTGATCACGCACAAATCATCTGCCGCCGCCGCCCCGACTTTTTTGAATAGATCACTGACCCACAAACCGCTCTCGCCGTACTGCTTGAACTGAAAGGGCGATTTAAACGCCGTACCCGTTTTCCGCTCCGTCCGCAATTCCATCGGCAGCGTCTTGCCGTGAAATTCATCGAGCTTCGGTTTGCGATCAAAGGTATCGACCTGGCTGGGGCCGCCGTTGGCAAAAATGTGGATCACCCGTTTCGCCCGCGCCCGGAAATGCGGCTCCTGCGAGGCAAGAGGGTTCATTCGCCGATCGAACCCGGTTGCTTCGTTTCGCGGCCCGAGCAATGCGCCCAATCCGACCGCGCCCATGCCCATTCCGGCACGGTGCAAAAATTGTCGGCGATTGAGCGGGATCTGCTGCATTCATCGAAAATTATCCGTCCCCGCACCGATTTCAACCGATGCCGCAAGCCTGATCGTGCGGAGATTTGTCTGCTATTTCGTCCCGTTCGCCAGCCACGCCGCGCAGTCAGCACTCAGCTCGCGGGCGGCGAATTCCTCGTACTTTTGCACTTCCTCGTCGTTGAGAACCTCCCGCCAGCGGCCGTTTTTGCCTTTGTGAATGAAATTCTGCGCACCTCCGTCCCAGAACGCACCTCCCAGAGGCACACTCGCCGTGGCATTCGCCTTCATGTAATCAAAGGTGCAATGCTCCACAATGTCGTCCCATTTCGATTCATCAACCGGCGTTTCCAAAAACTCCGCGACACGACGAATCTCGCCCGGCATATCGGCTTTCAGGTCCGAGAAATGAAGCAACATCACGTTCGGCAGCTCGCGAATGTCCCACCACGATTGGACATTTTCCCAGAAGGGCCACCACGGATGCCCGTTTTGCTCCAGCCACTCGTGATAGTATTGCGTGACGGTATCCACCGGTTTTTCGATCGGCGCGCCGACCCGCCCCGGCGTATCATTCAGCGCCTCATACCAGAAATCGTTCGCCGTGCTGTGGTGGTTGTACATGCTCCAAACCACATCCCGACCGTCCCGGCCGATGTAAATGTATTTCGCCTTTTCCGAAAAAACGAGAGCATCAACCGGTAGGTGGGTTTTCAAAAAACGGCGATGCGTCTGAGCCTCGACCTCTGGCAATTTCACTTCCTTCGGCGGCACCCTCAGGTCCATCCATGGCGACAATTCCGCGACCGGCAGTCCTTCCTCCCCGTTGAAAAGAAGCTGCGAAACAATCTGCTGCACCCAGGTCGTCCCCGCTTTCGCATAGGTCGCGATCACGATGTCATCGTCGCGGAAATCGAAGTCGTTCCAGATCGTGGAATCGAAGTGGTGATTTTGAAATTCACGAGTTTTTTGGGGGAGGTCCATGGAAAGCAAACGTGCCGCAGCGCACTCCTCACACAAATTCTTTCATCCCACGAGTCAACACGGTTCGTTTGATAATTCTACCCTGTTGGATCGTTCGGCTCAATCCACGAATTGAAACCGATTCGAGATCAGTAGCGCCTGAGCATAGGCTTCGATCGCGGTGGCAAATTCCGCCGGACCGGAAAACTGGGCGGCGGCGTTCCAGCGTTCGCCGGGTTTGGCTGCGTTGCGGATTTCCGGTTTCCAGTTGATCGAATCGAAGGCGGAATCGCCTTTCGGACCGGAATCGACGATGAAATCAATGGTGTCGCCCTTTTTCACGGAAACGCCGGCGCGATTCAAGTCGACAGCTTTCCGGTCGGGCGTCAGGTTTCGTTTCAAAATCACGCCCTGCCCGCTCGCAAGGATCGTGCCGTGTACGCCGTCGCCTTTGCTGGTATTCGGGCGTTCGAGTTTGCCGACTAGATTCACGGTCAAATCACGCGGCGCGGTCCACCGATATATCAGCGCGTGATTTTTGTCGTACCCGGCATGCCCGGCCCCATTTTTGCCGATTCGAAGATAGCTGCGCGGATCGTTTTTGATCGGGTATTCTTTCGTGATTTGCCAGGTATCGCCGGTCCAGTGCGTGAACGGCTTGAACTCCACTTCGCCCTTCTCTGGATCGATTTTCCCCCAGCCATAACTCCATTCGGTGACCGTCTGGGTTTTACCGCGCCGACTGAAATCAGATTCGTAGCTGGTCAGAAAACTTTCTGCCATGGTCCGGTGTTTTGAGTCCGGCTCCGCCGCAAAAACAGCGCGATGCAGCGCGCCGATTTTGTCCTCTGAATCTTTTGCCAGAGCAGCGAGATTTTTCCCCTGGGCCTGAACAAATCCGCTGTTCAGCGCGAAAAGCGTCTGCATCGGAATCGTAGTGGATGGCCGTTTCCCGGTCGTCTCGGCCGGGTTGGAAAAATCGAAATTCCGGAAGGTCGGATCGAGATTTTGCCGGTCGATGAATGCGTATACCGTGCGGCGATTCGAATAATTTCCGTCCTGAAGAATTTTCACCGTCCGGCCGAACATCTTGTTGTCGAGATTGTTCCCGGCCGCCAGGATTCCGTCGCGCATCTGCTCAAAATCGAGGCGGCGGCGATTCATTTTCCAGAGCAGGAAATTTTCCGGATCAATCTCGGCAAATTCCGCTTCCCGCTTGTGGGAGCTGGCCTGCTGCCACGTCTCCGATTCCAGGATCAACTGATGCAGTTTCTTGATCGACCATCCGTTTTCCACAAACCAGGTCGCCAGAAAATCGAGCAGCTCGGGGTGGCTCGGTTTCGCGCCCTGGGTTCCAAAATCGCTGACGGTGCGGACGATTCCTTCGCCGAAATGCCACATCCAGATCCGGTTTACGATCACCCGGGCTGTGAGCGGGTTTTGTGGATCGGCAATCGCGTTCGCCATCTCCAGCCGGCCGCTGCCGGTCTGAAAACGAGGCGCGTCTTCGCCCGCAATGATCGATAAAAACCGGCGCGGCGCGATTTCACCGCGGCGGGCGGGATTTCCCCGAATCAGCACCGGCACGTCGACCGATTTGGGACGGTCTTCGACGATCAAAGCCTTCTCCGGCTCCATTTTTTTATCGGCGACGAACTTGTCGACAACGCGCTGAAGATTCTGCAATTGCCGACGATCAGCGCGTTCAAGCTTGCCGATCAGTGCCGCCCGGCGGTTGGCGATATTCGGATTCTCCTCTGCGATTTTCTTCAATTTCGGCTCGAGAAAATCGTCGACGACCTTCTGCTGCTTCGCGAGTTCAGCGAGGTATTTATCGTAGTCCGGCCCGGATTTGGGCTCTCCGATCACCGGCTTTTCTTTCGGCTCGGTGGAATTGAAAAACACGCCGGCGAGGCTGTAATAGTCCTTCGTTGGAATCGGATCGAACTTGTGATCGTGGCAGCGCGCGCAGGCAACCGTCAGGCCCATCATTCCGCGAAACGTGGTGTCGAGCCGGTCGTCGATGACCAATTCCGCCCGACCGTTTTTACTCAATGTGATGAACCCCAGCGCGGCGAGATGCCGTTTCTCCGGCGAATCGCGATCCACCAGCTGCTCGGCGGCGAGTTGGTATTTCAAAAACTGGTTGTAGGGCATGTCTTCGTTGAACGCCCGAATCAGCCAGTCGCGATAGGTGAAGCTGTAGACAAACCGCCGCTCGCGGCCACCTGCTTCGTAGCCTTTTGTGTCGGAATACCGCGCCACGTCCATCCAGTGACGTGCCCAGCGTTCGCCGTAGTGCTGAGAGCCGAGCAGGTGACGAATCATTTCCGGCCAGGCTTCGGAATCCGGCCGCGGATCGTTGATGAATTTTTGTGCTTCCTCGAATTTCGGTGGCAGGCCAAGCAGGTCGAAATGGAGCCGCCTGTATCGGGTGTAGCGGTCCGCTTTTTCTGCGGACTCGAGTCCTTTTTCAGCGAGCGTTTTCCGGACAAAAAAATCGATCGGGTTACCTTTGAAATCGGCGGGAATTCCCGGTTTCACGACCGGCTGAAAGGACCAGTGCTGTTTCGGGTCAATCGAGCCGTCGACCGGTTTTTCCTCCGGCCAGGGCAATTTCATCGCGACCCACTTTTCGAGATTGGCGATCGTTTCGTCCGACAGTTTTTCGCCTTTGTCCGGCATGTTCGGCGCGGCACTGGAATGCTTGACGGCGTGGATCAGGATGCTCTCGGCCGGTTTATCGAGGTTGATGATTTTCCGATAATCGCTGCCCCGCAGAATCGATTCGCGCGAATTGAGGCGGAGACCGTTTTTCGCCGTCAGCCCAGTGTGGCATTCATAGCAGTTCTCCGCCAAAACCGGTCGAATTTCTGTTTCGAAAAACTCGATTTGTTCCGGGGAAAATTCCTGCGCGTACGCCGTAATCGACGCCAGAGAAAAGAGCGCGGCTATGGTTTTCGGGAGCATTTTGAAAGCAACGTCGCTGCGAGACCCGGGGATTCAAACGCGTATTTGTGCCTCGAAAATGAATGAACAGGATCTGTTCGGCGAACGAACCCAGTTGGATCGGAAATTGACCTTCGCTGCGAATTACAGGGATTCGCTTTCGGTCGCCGGAGCCGGTAGAGATTGGGACTCGGTCCTTTCCGCGAGGGCAAGCAGATCGCGGGTCTTGGAGGCCCGCTCGAAACAAATCCGGGCATTCTCGGTATCACCGAGGCCTTTGCAAAGATTGCCGTAATTTTCGTAGGCGCCAGCCATCCGGAACTGGTGGGCCCGCCGAATCGGATCCTCCATAGCTTTGTCCTGAGCAACCACGGTTTCAACCCGTTCGAGAGTGGCCACTCCCTTGGCGGCAATTTTCAGGGCGGCGGATTCCTGGTATTTCAGGAGGGAAATGTGGCGGGCACGGGCTTCTGCAAGGGCCAGCAAACCGTCGATATGGTTCGCTTCGGTTTCTTCGCCACCCAGAGCTTCAATCAGGCGTTCGATTCCGCGAACGGAAAGTCGATAGCCTTCAGACCAACGTTCTGCTTTTGATTCGAGATGTCCGAGATGAATCAGGCTGCGGCACAGACAAATTGCGACGGCGACATCTTCCGGATTTTTTTCGTTCAAGGGCGAAAGCATTCGAAGCGACTCGTTGAAGAGTTGATCCTGTTCTTCGTCCGGAGCGTAGTCGGCAAAAAGTTCGCCGAGCTCGACGTAAATCTCGGCGATTTGAAGAGTCTGCTGCTCGGTGTAGCGACCATCGCCTTTCAGGGTAACGAGGGATTCGAGCGCTGCGAGATGGGCATCAACGGCCTCGGGAAAGCGACCGGCGGCGCGCAGGGATTTTGCCACCCGGAATTGCAGTTGCGCAATCATTTCCTGGAGCGCCTGGGTGTCGGGCTGTTCCTGGAGTAACTTTTCGGCTGTGGCCGCTGCGCGGGAAAAGGCGTCGATGGCTTCTTCATACCGGCGATGCAGATGAAAGACGGTCGCGAGTCGAAAATCGTTGCCCGCCTGGCGGACAGAAAGATCGTAATCGCCCGGCTCCCGCTCCAAAAGTCTCGTGAAAAGGTCGGAGGCCGTTTTCAAGGCAGCCAATGTTTCAGTTCCGGTACCGGAGCCCAGCAAATGACTCAAGTTCTCATAGCAATCGGCGAGGCGAAACTCGGCATCGTTGACGACGGCGGTTTCACCGGCCCGGTTTTGAATGGTTACTTCGAGTGCTTCAATCGCCGTTTCGAAACGATCTTTGGCCCAGGAATTGTGCTCCAACCTCAATTCGAGATGGGCAAGGCTGTGAAGGGCACGAGCCCGTTCCAGATCTTCATCCGGCCCGACTTTCCCGAGGATTTTCAGGTAATACTGCCGGGATTTCTCCAACTCGCTCTGCTTGAGTTTTCCCACTCCCGTTCCTCCGGTCGTGGTTCCATGGGCCATGC
>JABDJT010000222.1 GCA_013003335.1 Verrucomicrobiales bacterium
ACCCGAAATGGCGGATCGATTACCCTGACGCTGAGCTGAATTTTTCCTACCGCCTTCAACAGCTGACCTCGCTCGAAACGAATCCGAATGGCGTCGTCGTCGACATCGATGCCGAGCAGCTCCGGCATTATCCGTTTGTCTACATGATCGAGCCGGGCGATATCTGGATTACCGATGAAGAGGCGAAAATTCTGCGGGATTACCTGCTCAACGGCGGCTTCATCATGGTCGATGATTTCTGGGGAACTTACGAGTGGAACAGTTTTTACCGCGCCCTGAAGCAGATTTTTCCGGATCGGGATTATGTCGAGTTGGAGTTGGATCACGCGATTTTTGACATCGTGTTCGACTTGCCGATCAAACCACAAATTCCCGCTGTCGGCATGGCGCAGATGGGCCGCGAGCAGGGGATTACGTATGAGTGGAATAAGCCCGGTAGCGAAACGCCGCACTACCGTGCTGTGTACGATGACAAAGGCCGGATGTGCATGATTATATGCTGGAACACCGATCTCGGTGACGGCTGGGAAGAGGAAGGAACCGATCCGTGGTACTTCAAAGAATTTTCGGAAAAATATGCCTATCCTCTCGGCATCAATATTGTTTTCTACGCACTGACCCACTAATGAGCCAAGATACCAACCCTCCTCCCATTCCCAAAAAAGACGCCTCTCCCGAGTATGAACTCGAGAAGGAGATGACTGAGAAGTTGAAGACCGCCCACATGGATATCGGGCGGGAGCTTTCCAAGGTCATCGTTGGTCAGAAAGAAGTCGTCGAGCAACTCCTGATCGCGCTGCTGTCCGGCGGGCACTGTTTGCTGACGGGCGCTCCGGGATTAGCCAAAACGCTGTTGGTGTCGACGCTTGCGAAGGTGTTCGACCTGTCGTTTCACCGAATTCAGTTCACACCGGATTTGATGCCGTCGGATATCACCGGCACGGAGATCCTGGAGGAAAATACGGAAGGCCATCGTGAGCTCGTGTTCTCGAAGGGACCAATTTTTGCGAACATGATCCTCGCGGACGAAATTAACCGGACGCCACCGAAAACGCAGGCCGCCCTGCTTGAAGCGATGCAGGAAAAACAGGTTTCCGTTGCCGGGACGAGTCTGGAACTCGAGAAGCCGTTTTTCGTTCTGGCCACCCAAAACCCGATTGAGATGGAGGGCACCTACCCGCTGCCCGAAGCGCAGCTCGACCGATTCATGTTCAACGTGGTGATCGATTACCTCGACGAAGACGACGAAGTCAGCGTTGTGCAGCGAACCACCGGCGCGGGCGGCGACCCGGTCGAACAAATTTTCTCCGGTGAAGATTTGCTGAAGTGCCACGATGTCGTCCGGCGTGTCCCGATTGCCGAAGACGTGGTTCGGTACGCTGTGCGGCTCGCATCCGCGTCCCGTCCCGGCCGCGACACCGCGACCGATTTTGTGAACGAGTGGGTCAACTGGGGCGCCGGCACACGCGCCGCCCAAAACCTCGCCCTCGGCGGAAAAACCCGCGCCCTCCTCGAAGGCCGCTCCCACGTGACCTATGACGATATTCGCGCGATGGCCGCCCCCGTCCTGCGTCACCGGATTTTGGTCAACTACCGCGCTGAAGCGGAAGGCATCACGGTCGGAAAAGTGATCGAGAAATTGATCGAGGATACACCCGAGAAAGGCGCGGCTGTGACAGCGTAGGAAGTTTTTGCTCTTTGATTTCTGACTCCCGCGCCCTTTGGCCACTTCCAATTCCAACTTCATCGATCCCGCCGCGCTGATGCGGATCAAATCGCTTGAGCTTCGCGCGCGGGTGGTGATGGAAGGGTTTCTGAAGGGGATTCACAAATCGCCTTACCACGGGTTTTCCGTCGAATTCAGCGAATACCGGCAATATACGAAGGGCGACGATCCGCGCTTCATCGACTGGAAAGTCGTGGCCCGCAGCGACCGGGTTTTTATCAAGAAATTTGAGGACGAAACCAACCTGCGCTGCCACCTGATGGTCGATCAGAGCAAGTCGATGACCTACGGCTCGGGCGATTTCACCAAGGCCGAATACGCCTCCACCCTCGCCGCGACGCTTGGCCATTTTCTCATGGCCCAGGGAGATGCCGTGGGGCTCACGACGTTCGATGAAAAAGTTGACCAGCATGTCCGCGCAAGAAATCGTCCGGGACACCTGCGGCGGCTGATGCTCCAGCTTTCCCGTGCCGAGCGGGGGACGGGAACCGATATCGCTGCACCCCTGAAACGAATTTTCGAAATCATCCGCAAACGCAGCTTGCTGATCCTGATCTCCGATTTGCTTGCGCCGATTGATTTGTTGGAAAAACACCTCGGTTACCTCACCGCCACTGGCCACGACCTCGTCATTTTCCAAACGCTCGATCCCGCGGAAATCGATTTTACCTTCAAAAAGGCAACCCATTTTCGCGATGTCGAAACGGGCAATGATTTGTACATCGATCCCGATGCCGCGCGGGCGAACTACCAGAAAAATCTGAACGAGCACATCGACGCGATTCGCGGAATCTGCGATCGCAATCGCGCCGACCATTTCCTCGTCCCGACTGACCGACCCCTTGAATTAGCTCTGTTCGATTTTATCCAGGGTCGACGCGTCACTTCCTCCGGTCCCGAGCGAAACGTGAATCGCGGTTGATTGTATTTCGACCCTCAGGGTGCGTTCGGCGAACAGACCCTGTTCGATCGTGAAACCCGTTCGAATCTAAATTCGAAAACTTTCCGCAATGGCCGGTGTTTTTTCTTTCAATGAGAACTTCCCGCCTTTTTCTTCTAGTCGGAATGGGTGCTTTGCTTGCCGGTTCGCAGGCATTCGCCCAGCAGCGAAAGCTTCCCGGTGCCGGCACATCCCCGATTAAAGTCGGCAGCGAACTTGCTGATGTGACGGCAATCGACGAAGACGGAAACGAATTTCCGCTTCGCCAAAAGCTGAAAGGCCGACATGCGGTGATTACTTTCGGCTGTCTCACATGACCCCCGTTTATTCGTAACGTCCCCGGTCTGGAGGCGGTCCACGCAGATTACAAAGACAAGGTCGCATTTTTCTACGTATATAAAGCGCTGGCGCATCCCGAAAAAAGCGGGCACGTCCAGCCGGTCACGATTGAAGAGCGACTCAAGCACATCGAACTGGCGAAGGAGCAGCTGGGCACTGAAATGCCGTGGTTGGCGGATTCGATGACCAATGAGCTGAAGCACGCCTTCGGTGACAAAAACAATTCCGAGTTTGTGATTTCGCCGGAAGGCAAAATCGTCGTTTCGCGGACCTGGAGCGATCCGGAACAGCTTCGCGAGGAACTCGCCGGATTCGTCGGCGAGTCTGAAACTGTCACGAAACCGAGTAAGAACGGGCAACAGCCAAAGCGCACCGAATACACTCGTGGGGTGGTTCCGCGTGTGAAACGCCCCTCTGGAGCCAGCGTTTTGAAGATTGAACCAGTGATCGTTGCGGAGGGCGATGAAGAGGAAACGGTGCCGCCGGTCGAGCCGTTTTATGCGAAACTTCGCGCCGAAGCGACCCGCGCGGTTATGGATGGTGACGAAGGCGAACTCTATCTTGGGTTTCACCTCGATCCGATTTACGAGGTGCACTGGAATAATCTCGCCGCCCCCCTGAAATTTTCGATCTCCGCGCCTGATGGCGTCGAACTGGAAGTGACCGAAGGAGAAGCCGCGAAAGTCGAAGAGAAAGCAGATCTCGATCCCCGTGAATTCCTCGTCGGGATCAAGGGTGCGGGCGACGAACCGCTTCGGTTGCGGGTCGATTATTTTGCCTGCGACAACGGCGACAAGTGGTGCAAAGCCATTCGCCAGGAATACCTGATTCATTTTCAAACTGACCGTGACGCCGGGCGTGTGCAGGGTGGTGGTGGTTCGAGAGATCGCAGCAAAATGCAGCGGCCTCCCGGTGGCGGGAATACAAAGGGACGCATGCCGAACCCGGACGTGATTTTCACCCGGTTCGACGCCGATAAAGACGGCAAAATCACCAAGGAAGAAGCCACTGGCCCCATGGAACGGCGTTTCCCCATGATGGACACGGATAAAGACGGTGTGGTGACCAGGGAGGAGTTGAAGTCGCGGTTTGAGCGGATGCGGGGCGGAGGTCGTTCTCCGGCGAAGTGAGCCCAATCAATCGCCGGAAAAACAAACCAACTCCCCGTTCTCCAGCACCACGAAAATCCGGCCCTTCGAATCAATCGCGGTGCCACCTTTCACCGGCACCGCCGTAAGCGGTTTCTTCCAGGCATCGGTGCCGTCGGCGATGTTCATTGCTGTTAAAAAGGCAGTCTCCGGTTTTTCGTCGATGTGACCGGCACCGAGAACATGGCCGCTTTTTTCTGAAACGATGAAGCTGGTGAAGCGGCGGTTTTGGTTGTCCTTCCAAATTTCTTCCGGCGGATCGGGGGCGTTCTGGCGCCGGCGGTTTTGCATGCGGATGAATTCGCCGGCACGATCTTTATTCGGTCTGGCGCCATCTGCTCCCTGCAGGGAAATGGGGGTGAAATAAAGGCCCTCGTAATTGGAATCGTGGTTCAGGATTTTCCCGTCGGCGAGCTCGTACTCAAGGGAGATGTATTTGCCATAATTCGGATACCAGGGGTAAAAGGCGGTGCGGAACTGGGAGGTGATCTGGACTTTGGGGCTGTTGAGAACGGCGAGGGTCTTTAAATCGTAGCGGGCCACTTCGTAAACGCCGCCGCCGAGAAACTGCAGCTCGCCGTCGACGATCTGGAGGTTGCCCTGCATGGAAACGCCGCTGTTCACCTCGCTCGACATCATGCCGGAGGTGGTGTTGTGGGCTTTCAATCCGCCGTCCTCGGCATCGAGGGCGACGACCATGGTGCCGTCGTAATGGGTCAGGCCCGCAGCGGCGTAAACGGTGCCGGATTCTTCATCGGCGACGACCCCGCCGGCGACGGGCCAGCTGGAAACGAGTTTGCCGAAAACGGGGATTAGCTGCGGCTCGGGGCCGGCCCGGAACCGCCACAGCGCGCGGCCGGTTTTTGCTTCGAAGGCATAGACGTTTCCGTCGGCGGAACCGACGAAGAGGCGGTCGCGGGCGATGACGGGCGGGTAAAACACGGCGCCGTCGGTGTAATTTTTCCAAACCGATTTTCCGTCGGCTGCCGAGTGAGCCTGCACGACGCCGTTTCGGTCGGCGGTGAAAACAAGACCTCCCGCCGCGACGGGCGCGGTGACGAGCGATCCGCTGCTGGTGCCGATTTTCGCCGACCAGGCCTGCTCGACATCGGCGGGTAAAGCGACATTGGTCACATCAGTCCGGGAATCATCACCGCGGTATCTGGTCCAATCGTTCGGATCAGCGTGGAGGGGTTCGACCTCTTCGAATCCTGCGAACGTTTTGCCGGCCATCGAAAAAACGTCTTCCCCGGTCGGTAAATCTTCGCGCGGGGCGAGGCCGATATTTCCATAGAGCGAAAGCTGGCAGCCGCACATCCACGGGCCCCAGTAGAGGTGGCCGTTGGAAACGAGCACGCCGTCCTGGCAGGGCGGGCGCATTGGCGCGATGTGCTGGGCAGTGTTGGTTTCGGTAAGCATCCGGACGGTGCCGCCTGCGGCGCGGAAAAAGATCGAATCGATGCAACCGGTCGCACGGGTGCAGGCGCGGCGGGCGGGCAACTCGGCGAGGACACTTCCGGTTTTGTAATCGAGCTTCACGCCACCCTCGGTGTTCTGCGCTCCGGCGGCGTAAATCGCGTCGTCCCGCAGAACGAGCTGCAGGTTCCCGACGGGATGCGTCCAGGCGAGACTCCCGTCTTTTGCGTTCGCGACGGTCATGGTGGCGCGTTGCGGACCAGCGAAAAAGAGGTGGTCCGCCGTGCATTTCATGTAGGTCGTCGTCGCGTAGCCGGTAATGTAGTGCTGCGCTTTTTCATTTTTCCCGATAGCATCGAGCAGTTCCTTGCTTTCGTTTTTCCAAAGCAGATCACCGGTTTTTCGGTCGACGGCAGCGAGAAATTTTTCGGGGCAGTAGCAGAAAATGTGCGTTTCGTTCATGCAGACCGCGCGGGCATCGAGGAACTCTTCGTCGCGATAATGCCAGAGCGGTTTCTTCGTTTCCAAGTCGAAAGCCACCAGCGTGCGGCCGTATCCGAACGAGGTACGCGGGTCATTGTAATCGTGGCCGTCCCACATTCCCCAGGGCCAGTGGCCCAGGCCGCGCCGCATCGATTTCTGGGTCTCGAGTTTTTTTTCGATATTACCGACGAGCGCATAGAGAACGCCGTCTTTCATCCCCATCCATTTCCAGGTTGGACCATCGGAAATTCCCTCCGGCACGACGATTTCGTCCCGCACCACGCCGGTTTCGCCGTCATAAATTTTGCAGGATTCGAAGTCGCCGAGATAAAGCGCGTCCTCTGTCGCGATCATCGTGTTGCGGTGAATCATAAAGCCGTCCGGAAGCGGGCGTTTCCACAAAATCGTGCCGTTCCACGCATTCACACCGAGGAGAGTATTGAGGTGTTCGTTCTGATTTGCCTTGTGCGCGATGTGGCCCATCGCCTTGTACATTCGGCCGCCGCCAATCACGGTTTGCTCCGGCATCGGCGAAAACTTCGGGACGTTGATGAATTGGGTGCGAAACTCGCCTTTCACGAACTGGTCCTTCGAATTCGGGTTGTTGTCCGGACCGTGATAGGGGTGCGACCAGTCTTCCATCCCTTCGGGGCGCGGCTTGATCCACGGGCCGATTTCCACCGCATCGCCGTGTGGATAAAAGGCGCGACCGAGCGGTCTCAGGACTCGCTTGATCTCGGCGTCGGAAGTCTCCGCGTTCTTTTTCGATATCCAGACAACGTCGGCCACATTGTCGGCCAGGTGAATTCGTTTCGAGTCATCGCCGAGTGCCGCAAAAATCCGGGTGCCGAGCAGGCCTTCTTTCGCGGCCATTTCCTGGAGCCTTTTCGTTTTCACCGGACCGGCCTGCTGGGCGAAAAAGGTGAGCTCGCTGTTTTTCGCGAGGTTGATGACGAACTCCGGATCGGTTTCGCCGGGGATGCAGACGATCCCGCGCTTGATCTCGATTTTTTTCAGCGTTGCCTCGTCGGCTTGTGAAACGTTGAAAACGAGAAAGAGAGAGAGAAACGCGACGCAGGCCTTCATGAAATTGATTGTGCCGGAAATCTCTGTGGACGGCGATTCCCTAATTGCGTCTCCACACGAACCAACAGGGTTCGATTGGCGAACAGACCCTTTTGGTTCGCTGAGCTGACGGCTCGTTTAGGAAAATCGATAGCAGATCAACCCAACTCCACCGGCAAAGCGAGCTTGTTTCGCGGTCTGAGCACGGGCGGGACGCCCGGCACAAGACGCCGTTTGGAGTTCAGGCATTGGTTCGATCGGGCCAAGAATCGCGGGATTGCCAGCGGGGATGAAACTGGCTATTTTCGCGCCGTGCTTGAACTCAAAGAAACCTTTTTCACGATCCAAAAGGACGACGAGGACGTCCACCTGATCGATTCCGCGACGCTAACCGTCCCGTCCCGGCATTTCATGGCTATCGTCGGACCGTCCGGTTGCGGCAAATCAACGCTGCTCAAATTGATCGCCGGGATCAACGTCGAGTCGGAAGGTCATATTTTCTGGGAAGGTCGCGATTTGTCGGAGGAAGGTGACTTGGAGCCGTCGGAAATCGGCTATGTCCCGCAATTTTCAATCGCCTACGAAAACCTGACGGTCGAAGAAAACGTGGAAAGCTCCGTTCGTCTTCGGTGCAAAACTCACGGGCGTGATGAGTTTTACGACTTGGTCGATCGCGTGCTGGAGTCAACCGGCCTCGACCCGATTCGGAGCCGGCCTGTGCGGGTTTTATCCGGAGGACAAAAACGACGGCTTTCCCTCGCGCTCGAACTGGTGACCGATCCGGTGCTATTGCTTTGCGATGAGGTGACCAGTGGGCTTGATCCGAAATCGGAGCAGGAAATCGTGAAGCTGATGTACGAGCTGAGTCGGAAACAGAACCGGATCGTGATCAACGTCACTCACAGCCTGGCCAATTTGGAGTTGTACGATTCCGTGCTCGTTCTGCACGAAGGCAAAATCGTATATCATGGTCAGCCCCGGGCTCTGGATCACTACTTTGGCGTCGATGAAGCGGAGGATGTTTATCCCCGGCTCGCGAAGCGGAAAAGTGATGACTGGCAGAAAAGTTGGAACAAGCACCGCAGCAATTACTACGACGCGATGCTCTCGGCCGCGAAAGCCACGCCGGAACCGAAGCCGATCGCGCCGGCAACCGATGACGACGGAAATCCGATCGAGGATCCGGATTTCGATCCGGCGGAATTCAGCACATCGGCCGAGACACCGGGGATGTTCTCCCAGTTTTTTGCCCTGTTTTTCCGAAGGTGGAAAATTTTCATCCGGGATGGCGGGCAGTTGATTTTGCAAATGGCGATCCTGATCGGGTTTCCGATCCTCGTGATCCTGTTTGATTTGGACGGGGTGGACGCATTGGATCGACTATCGGAAACGATTCCCACAACGGTCGAGCAATATGAAAATGAGAAGGACGCCGTCACCAACAACGTGAAACTGGCGGGCCTGGTATCCGGTTTGATTATGTTCCAGGTCATTTTGCTGACCTTGATGGGATCGAACAACGGCGCGCGCGAGATTGCGGGTGAGCGCCCGATTTTTGAGAAAGAGAAGCTCGGTGGAGTCCGGCCCCTGGTTTATCTCGCCAGCAAGGTCGCGTTTTTGGCGGTGTTCGTGCTCGTGCAGTCCGTGTGGATGGCCGGCTTCGTCTGGGTGATTTGTAAAATCCCGGTGTCATTCGTGGCGATGTTCACGTTCCTGTTTTTGGTGAATGCAGCGATGACATCGATCTGTCTTGGTATTTCTTCGCAGGCCCGAACGGCGGACCAGGCTTCGTTGCTTTCGATTTATCTCGTGGGATTTCAGCTGCCGCTTTCCGGGGCTGTTTTGGCTTTGCCGACTTTGATTGGATGGCTGACCCGCCCGTTTATCTCCGCGTATTGGAGCTGGGCCGGAGTGGTTGATTCGCTGAATTCGGACTATCTCCGCTATGTAAAAGACGGCACGGAAACGCCCTTCGTGGCGAGCTGGATTTGCGCGGCGGTGCTGGTCGCGCACATTTTGTTCGGGCTTTTCATCGCGTATGTCGGCGTGAAAAAGCCTCGCTGGCACGGGTGATTTGAACTTCAAATGACGTCTCCGCTGCGCGTTCCGCGCATGCTCAGACCTCGGGCAGGCCCGCTTTGCCCCTGAAGTTGTTTGAACTTCAAATGACGTCTTCCGATGCGCGTTCCGCGCATGCTCAGACCGCAGGCGGGCCCGCTTTGCCCCTGAAGTTGTTTGAAATCCTGATACCGACTTGCGCCGGCTGGATCCCAAACCGAACTGGGTCTGTTTGGCGAACGAACCCGATTGATTCGCAACTGAGTGTGGCGGAGACTGCCGGGTGATTGGATTGTTTTCCAACTTTCGTCGAGGTCGACCGAATGCCGGAAATGTGCGCCGGTTTCCGTGGAATCGGTTGCTTCAGAAAGTTGCGCTCGCCAACCTGATCGTGCCCGGGTTGTATTTCATGATTTTCCTGGCTCCGAGAAGTGTCGAGTTTGCGCTCGAATTCGGGAATGTCCTCTTGGCAGATGACTCGGGTGTGGGAACAGGGGCAGGATTGGGATTAGGCCGTGGAGGAGGGTTTTATTATTCTCCGAGGATTGATCATCCGCTGGAATTCCTTTCGATGAGAAATCGGGACCAAGTTCTGCCCGGTGCTCCGAATTTCAGCCATGCGGGTGAGGCTGGTGCGGTTGTGGGATCCTATCTGGGATCGGTGAAGTCCCTGCTCGAGGACATGCTCGACGTCCTGTTCGTCAGCCTGATGTTCTGGGTGAACGCCACGATCGGTGTCGGCTGGTACTTGGTCCAGCGATGGCGCGAGACGCGGTATTTGCGTCGGAAATACGGGATCATTCACCCCGTCGCTTTGACCTAGAAGGGATCCGGTGCGGCTTCTTTGTCCCAGAACAAAACGGCGCAAAGCAGGATAAGCACACCGTAGACAGCTCCCGCTCCGCAGGCGATTTGCCAACGCTTTTTGTCGGCGGTGGCCCAGGCGATTTGATCCCGGAGCAAATAGGGTTTTCCCACCCAAAACATGCCTTTGATGACCATGGCATAGGCAAGAATCACAAGCAGCAACCGCGTGCGCGGCGGTTCAAGAAAAGCGGAAATCAGGATCGGGCTGGCGAGCAGGATCAGGAAAAATCCGATGGCGCGGACGGCGAGAAAATCCCGCACGAAATAAGCGACGAGTGCCCCACCGACCACAAGGATCACCTGCACCTTTTTCTCCGCGGCGTGAAATTCACCGAGGTCCATTTCCGACCAGACGGCGAGGGTCCAGATCATGCAAACGGTAAACAAGACGACGCCGAAATTGTAATTTCGCGGCAGTTTCGCGAGCATCGGTTTCAGCTCGTCAAATTTCCAAACGGCGATGAGGTGCGATACGATCAGCCAGATGCCGATGACGATGCCGACCATCTGCAGTTCCTGTCCGGGCCGGTAGAGAAATTCGTAAAAATCGCGGGTCATGGGCTGACAGAGAGTGCCTCAAAACCGGCGTGATTCAAGACCGGATCGCCATACAGCGTGTGGCCGGTGGACTCATGTATTTTCACGTCAAAAAGCTCTCCCGC